>JACREX010000235.1 GCA_016212695.1 Bacteroidia bacterium | reverse complement strand
TATAAGAGATACTCTCCTTATCACCAAGTTCCTCATTAATCTTAAGAGCCTTCAGGTAATTATTCAGGGCTTTATCGTAAACCCCCTGCAATAAAAAAATATTACCGACATTTCCATAACAATTTGCCTTCCCTTTCTTAGCGCGCTTCTTTATTTTTATTTCGGAAGATTTATCAAGTTCCGTATATATTTTAAAAGCTTTCAGATAGCTTTCTTTCGCATTTTCATAATCGCCCTATTCGCAATAAGCGGTGCCGAGATTATTATAACATTGGGACTGGACAATTTTATCTCCCAGTTCTTCATTCACCTTTAATGATCTTTTGTAGTTTTCAGTTGCGTTCTTAAAATCGCTTTTATAATGGTAAACAACGCCGATATTGATATAACAATCAGACAAGCCCTTTTTCCAGTTAGCCTTCATGGCAGCCGCCAGGCCTTTATTCGCATAAAACAATGCGGAATCGGGATTTGAATTCCTGAACAGTTCGCACAATTTCAAACAGATTTTAACGCGGGACGTATCCCTGGTTGCGTTTTTTAAGGCGTTATGCAAAGAGTCTGTTTTTTGTTGTTCCCGGCCGAAATTCCGCCCGCCGACTAAGAGTAATAATATTATCGCGTATAATTTCATAAAATTATATTGTTTCATAGTTTATTGTTACATTTATAAATAAATCTCCCGATAGAAGTCGTCCGGCAAAGTTATATTTTTATTCCTATCACCGTTACCCCGATTAAGAAATTGTAATACTTCACGTTGTTACGTAAATATTTTCTATATCGGGATTTCCTCCATATTTCCTTCAAATTTTAAAACCTAAAACAGTTATGTCGTCAATTTGAGGCCCTAATCCTTTCCAGTTGAGAAATGTTGTATTAATGATTTCTGATTGTTCCTTCATATCCAAGTGATGAATGTCGTTTATTAAATTTTTAAAATTAGCTGATAAAAAAAATACTCCTTGTTAGGCAACCCAAAAAAATCTTTTTTATCTTGCGGAATTAAGGAAACTTAAATTCCCGGTAAAATCTTTTAAGTTATGGAAAAACAAGCGGAAAATATGATTGCCATTTATATCAGCCATTGCAGGAGCGAAGAGATATATGAATGGGTGAAAGAATTTGCAGGGAAACTGCAGGAAGAACTCAAAATGAGTTCGCGATTCCCGGTAACAATTAAATTAAGTTATGAGCGCTCTGAACCCGATTCCGGTGTTTCCAATTCAATGATTTTTATTCCGGTATTAACTGCAGATTATTGCCATGAGGAAAATGAAAACTGGCAGGAATTGATCAGTTTCAAGCGGCTATGCAGTAACGACAATATAGGATTGAATATTACCCTCCCCTGCAAATCTGAACTTAGCAGAATACTGCCGGTTTTAATAAATCCTGTTTCAGACAGAGACCTCCTGAAAATGGAAAAGGAACTCGAAGGCAATATGCAGTCGTTCGATTTTATATTTAATATGAGTGCGGGTGTAAATCGCCCACTCAGGGTAACTGATACTTTTTTGGGTCATGAAGGAACATTTTACAACACGCAAATTAAAAAATTATCGAACACTATTATTCAGATAATCACAAGCATTCAATCAATTCAGAAAACAAACGAACAAACGAATAATCGAATAATCGAACAGATGAACAATCGAACAGGGGAAGACGTTTCAAAATCAGTATATCTTGCATGGACGGCAGATGATTGTAAAAGGATAAGAGACGAAACGGCATTAGTATTGCAAAAAGCGGGTATGACTCTGTTTCCGGTGATTGATTGTCCCATTGACGAAGCCCTGTTAAAACTCAATGTAAATAAATTTTTATCAAAAGCGGCATGTTCCGTTCATATTCTGGGTAGCTCCACAGGTAGAAAAATCGGTAAAGAAGAAGAACCTGTTTCAATATTTCAGATTAATGAAGCGAAAAAAAAGATAGAATCAGACCCGGATTTTAAAATGTTTATTTGGAACATATCGCAAAGCCTTAACAAATTGCTTGAACCGGAACAGCAAAAAATAATTACCAACATCCGGAATAATATTTGCCACAACATAACCTTTACCAACGCTCCATCGCCTGTTCAATTAGCAGACGACCTCCGCTCTCTGCTTGCGGCAAAAAAAGACATTGAAGAAACGAGTGAGAAATACGAAGTTTTTTTTATGTGTAATTTTCTTGATGAAAGCGATGCCATAGAAATTACAGATATGTTAAGCGATATCTTACAGGTTGAAACCCTGATAATAGGAGAAAATACAGCGGTTGATTATGGTCAAATATCTGTGCGATATATAAAGAACAGCAAACTGGCTGTAGTATTTTTTAATGAAGCTACGGCATGGGCTATTCCTTTTGTTCAGCAGGTATGGAAGATGATAGGCGGCGCTTCATCCAATACTTCAATATTATTAATAGGCGAGGAATCTAATAAGGAAAACACCAGCGTAGTATTTAAAGCCCCTAAGGTAATCTCAAAAATCACGTCAAAAAATCTTGTACCCTTAGAGGTGAAAGCCCTGTATGATAAAATTGAAAAAAATCAATAAGCGATAGCGGTTGCATTCATTCCTAAATTCTAAATCGTAAATTCTAAATTATTTATGGAAAATCGCATCATCAATGAAACAGAATCCAGAATATGTCCTTATCCCGGTCTTCGCCCTTTTACCGAAGATGAATCTTTATATTTTAAAGGACGGGAATCGCATACAGAAAAAATTCTTGAATTATTAAATAAGAATAAGTTCCTGATGCTTACCGGAGCCTCCGGCGATGGGAAATCTTCAATGGTTTATGCAGGACTTATCCCCAATATAAAAGCAGGTTTTTTTAAAGTAAAATTTGGGAAATGGGCAATTGTTGATTTTCGTCCCTGCAATAAACCCCTTGCCAGCATGGCAAATTGCCTGACTCCTGTTTTGAAATACTCAGACCCGGACTTAATTTTAAATTCTATATCGTTAGGGTATTCCGCGCTAATTGACCTCTATGTAAACTCTTCGCTTTACCTTGATGAAAAGAGTAAAGAATACGAAGGAATTGACGAAAAAGAACAGAGAAAAGCAAGGAATAAAGCATCAAATTTATTGCTCATTGTGGACCAATTTGAAGAGTTGTTCTCCACCCGGGAAGACTACAATCGCGGGCAATTATCGCAACAAGCCAAAAACTTCGTAAACCTGTTGGTTGAAACCAATAATCTCGCTTTAAAAAATGATATACCCATTTACATAATATGCACCATGCGTTCCGATTTTATAGGTTTATGCGCTGAATTCAGCGGATTGCCGGAATTAATCGGAAACAGTCATTATTTTATTCCCCGATTAAAAAGAAAAGAGATTTTCTATGTTATTGAAGAACCCTCCATATTAAGCGGCAACCGGATTTCAGTGAGATTAGTAGAGCAATTGCTCTATGATTTAAAAGCTGGCATGAATGTGCTTCCCGTTCTTCAGCACGCACTTTTCAGGATATGGAAGATGGCGCTAGACGACGGCGCGGAGCAGATGGACTTAATACACTATGCAAAGATTGGGGGAAAGGCTGCCGAAGAATTGCCTGAAGAAGACAGAGAAAAATATGAAAAATGGTATGCCCCCCTGCCGCAGTATAAGAAAAACCTGCTGAAAAATTCTTCAATAGAAAATATCCTTGACGCCCATGCTAATGAATTGTTTGAAACAGCGCATGAACTGTATAATAACGAACACCCGGAAAAGAAAATAAGCAAAGACTTATCACAGGAAATAATCAAATCTGCCTTTTACTGCCTCACCCGGATCAACGATGGCAAAGCAGTGAGAAACCGGATGACGCTGTCTGAAATTACTGATACAATCGGGAAACCCGGAATCACCAATGAGGTAGTTGCAGACGTATTAAAAATTTATGCCGCTCCTGAAAATTCCCTGTTCCGCCCGTTTCAACCTGAAAGTAGCAGCGGCAGTAAAGAACAATCGAACACCGAACACCGAACACCGAACACCGAACACCTGCCCGCTTCGCAGCAGGCGGGTCAAACTTCAAACCTCAAACCTGAAACTCTTTTAGACATCTCGCACGAAGCGCTTATCAGAAACTGGAAACGACTGAATGACTGGGCTGAGGAAGAAAATGACAGCGCAGAGATTTTCCATGATTTTCTCACTCAGATAAACAGGTGGAAAAACAACCGGGAATCTAAAGCCTATCTCTTATCTTCTGGGCAGTTCAATTATTTCAATGAATGGAATAAGAGGCAGAATCCGACAGAGGCCTGGATTAAAAGATACATCTGCCACACTAACTTAGAAACAGAAGAAGAAAAACAAAAAGCCTGCTCAGAAGCGAGAGAAGTGAAAAAAGACATACAACGCTTTCTTTCAAAATGCGCAGATAATATTAATCGTAAGGAAAAAGCGAATAAACTTGCATTTGCATTAATAAGCATTCTGCTGGTGCTATCAGTTGTTGCACTTTTTTGGGCATTCAAACAAAATTCTTTAATTGAAATACAGCGTAAAATTGCAAAATCAAATGAAATAGCAACCAGGGCATTGATAGAGGCTGAAAGATTACCAACCCTGAGTTTCGGACTTGCAAAAGAAGCCTATAATATTTACCCCACAATACAAGCAAAACAAGCATTGATAGAAACAAGCGCAGGGAATCCTTTTTATTTTACATTCAAAGGTCATAGCGGAAGAATTAATCATACTGAATTTTCAAATAATGATAATAAAGTTGTTTCTGCCAGTGAAGACAGAACAATTCGTATCTGGAATTGCAAAGGCAAATCTATTCACATATTAACAGGACACAACGAAAGGGTATTAACAGCCATGTTCAATAAAACCGATAAATATATATTATCTGCATCTTATGATAAGACTGCAAAATTATGGGATACTACAGGCGCATGTCTTATTACTTTTGCAGCACATACCCAAAAAGTGAACAATGCGGTTTTTTCGCCTGATGAAAAGTTTATTTTAACTTGTTCTGACGATAGTACTGCAATTTTATGGTCTATTGACGGTAAGCAAATAAGTAAGATTATTCATAAGGGAGCTGTTAATAACGCCTATTTTACGTCCGATGGAAAAAATATCATCACAGCTTCTTTTGATAATACTGTAAAAATATGGGATTTGAACGGGAATCTTATTTCTTCAATTCCTGCTCCCGCTTATGACAAACAGATAGCTGCCTTGTCTGACGATGGGAAATTAATTTTATGTAATGGCGAAAATTATTCTCTTGTGCTTTATGATCTTAAAGGGAAAAAAGTAAAAGAATTAAATAATTTAACGTCATACTCAACTGCTGCATGTTTTGCAGACAATGCCTCAACCATAATTGCAGGATTTAAAACGGGTATGTTAGTTATCTGGGATTTTAAAAACAATAATTTTAAAAAAATAA
This sequence comes from Bacteroidia bacterium, assembly GCA_016212695.1. Lineage (GTDB taxonomy): Bacteria > Bacteroidota > Bacteroidia > Bacteroidales > GWF2-35-48 > GWF2-35-48. The sequence continues at coordinate 930 of JACREX010000235.1, read as the reverse complement.
ATGACATTCCTTCTAAAATAAGTAATTTAGAATATAATAAAAACAAACAGAACTTTGTAGCATCAGCCGATGTGGAATTTGTTTATGTATATGATTTAAATGGAAATATTTTATTAAAATTAAAACAACCTGAGTTAATTTATCATATCAATTATTCTAATGATGGCAATTACATATTAGTGGGTAGTTATCCTGAAATAAATTTATTTTACACAAATATTGAAAAATCAATATTAATCGGACATAGAGATTACGTAAGAAGTTGTTGTTTTTCTCCTGACGGGAAATATTTTGCAACCGCTTCTTATGATAATACTGCCTGCTTATGGGATATATATGGAAATCTTTTACAAACGTTTATCGGGCATAATGATATATTGCGTAGTATTAACTTTTCTATTGATAATAAAACCATAGTTACATCTTCTTATGACAAAACAGCCCGTCTTTGGGGTATTGATGGAAAATGTATTGCAGTTTTAGAGCATCAGGATAAAGTAAATAGCGCTATTTTTAGTCCTGATGGTAAATGTATTGCTACCGCTTGTTATGATGGTTCAATAGGATTGTGGGATAAAAACGGGAAGATTCTTAAAATGCTGAAAGAACATTCAGGACCTGTTATGTGTATTGCCTTTTCACCGGATAATAAATATCTCGCTAGCGGATCAGGTGATAAATCCTTAATAATATGGGATGTTTCGGCTCCGCTCAACACAGGTTCCAATGGGAAATTCATTAGAAAAATCACTAAATTTAATGAATCACTATATAAAATAAATTTTTCTTCAGATTCAAAATATATTGGTATAGGCTGTAATGATGGTCAGGCATTAGTCCTTGGAATAGACGGGAATGTTGTTACTGAATTAAAAGGTCACAAAAAACTTGTTTCGTATATTGAATTTTCATCTGATAATAAAACTATTG
>JACREX010000234.1 GCA_016212695.1 Bacteroidia bacterium | reverse complement strand
GTTACTTCAAGTCATTGGCCGGTGCCGAATCTTTTGCTGTCCTGCGTTCAATTATTGATACTGCTATTAAAAATGGGATAAATCCATTATCTTCGCTCCGTCAAATCGCCACCGTGAATATAGGGGGGTGAATAGTTACGATTTTTTTTTGGCAACGGAGTTTACTATTACCGGGTAACGACAGGCAACAGATTAATAAAGACAGAAAGACTTGTAATTACAAAATAATGTAAATGATTTATGGTCAATAGCAACTGGTTTGGTTTTAAGGTTATGGTTTTAATGTGAATCCATGAAGATTTTTTTATTTTTAACCAAACCGGCCGCCCAGCCCAACAACCAAAACTAAGATGTGTACATTGCAGGTCAAGCACTCTAAAATCATCCTCTTTTTATCTTTCAATCTGATATTTTTCCATTTTTTATACTCGCAAGTTTATAATAATTCTGACACTGTTTTTTTGAAAAACCTGTTACTCGAAAAGCCTGAACAATTTGGCAACATCGTTAAATTTGCAGATAAATACAGGCTTCAGATAATATACTCTCAGGTTAACAGAGATAATAACAACGCTGTTTCGGTAAAGCATTACACATTCAGAAATAAACCCGATGAATATTTTTACCCTGCAAGCATTGTTAAGCTCCCGCTTTCATTAATGACTCTTGAGAAAATCAATACCCTCAACATTGCCGGGATGGACAGGAACACCCGTCTTTCCATAGACAGCAGTTATAATTGCCAGGCACGGGTTCTCTACGATTATTCCAATCCTGATTCTTTTCCCACTATGGCAAATTATATACGGAAAGCCGTGATCGTAAGTGATAATGATGCATACAACCGCCTGTATGAGTTTCTCGGCCAGCAATATTTAAATGAGCGTTTATTTGAATTGGGTTACAACAACGCAAGAATTGTTCACCGTTTTATGGTTTGCGATTCCATAGATAATAAATTCACCAATGCGTTTAATTTCTATGATAAAAGCGGCAATATTATTTACCGTCAGCCTTCGCAGTACAATAAGAAATATTTATCGAGCCCGTTGAAAAACATGAAACTGGGAATAAAGTACAAGCAGGGAAAGGAGATCATCAACGGGCCAAAAGATTTTTCACGGAAAAACTGCATGCCGCTTGAGTATGTCCACGATATGCTGGTAAAATTAGTTTATCCGTCACTCTGCACCTTGCCTACCGGCAGGCAGGAGCCCGGTAAATTTTTTAATATCTCAGACAACGACCGTGAATTTTTAAAAAAACAGCTTTGCCTTATGCCCCGCGAAACCGGCATAAAAGAATACATCGGTAATAAATGGTATTGGGATACTTTTCTCAATTTTTTGTATTACGGCGCCGACCGGAATGCCGTGGTTGATACCAATATCCGCATTTGCAATATCGTGGGGCAGTCATTTGGTTTCACCATAGATTGCGCTTATTTTAGAGATAACGCAAAGGGTATCGAGTTTTTTTTAAGCGCTGTTATTTATACCAACGAAAACGGGGTGATCAACAGCGATATTTATGAATATCCCACCATTGCGTTGCCATTTATGAAAAACCTGGGAAGAATTATTTATGAAACCGAAATAAAACGTAAGAATTCAGGCAACTGATACGCAGTTACAGTTACTGCCATTGCGAAAGCGATACAAGATTTTTCAATTCCTGATTGCTTAAATCGCCTAACCAGTTTTCGCCTGTTGCAACCGTCATTTCTGCCAGCTTCTTTTTTGAATTTATCATTTCGTCAATGCGTTCTTCTAATGTACCTTTATTGATTAACCGGTAAACCATTACATTTTTATTCTGGCCGATACGATAAGCCCTGTCGGTAGCTTGCGATTCTACGGCGGGATTCCACCATAAATCGTAATGAATCACATTGGAAGCGGCTGTCAGGTTCAGTCCGGTACCTCCGGCTTTCAACGAAAGGATGAACACATGGTTATGTTTGAAATGCTGAAAGCCATTAACCATTTCATCTCTTTGCTTGCGGTTGAGCGACCCGTGCAGAAACAGGGGTGTAATTCCGAATTTGTCAGTAAGCGCTTTTTGTAAAATATCGCCCATTTCCTTGTATTGGGTGAATAGTAATACTTTTTCGCCGTTATCGAGAATGGGTTCAAGCAAATCAAAAAGTAATTCCAATTTACCACTGTCGGCAGGATTACATTTATTATTTTTTAAGTATTGCGCAGGGTGGTTGCCGATTTGCTTCAGGGAGGTCATCATTTTCAGAACCATGCCTTTTCTGGCTATGCCATCGCTGCTTTCAATCTGCTCCATACATTCGTTCACAACAGAGGTATAAAGCGCTGCCTGGGCTTTTGTCAGGGCGCTGATTTTGTTGTTTTCGATTTTATCGGGCAAATCGCTGATAATGGATTTATCGTTCTTCATGCGGCGCATGATAAACGGGGCGGTAACTTTTCTGAATACATCAATCTTTTCCTGATCATGTTCCAATTGAATAGGGTTTGCAAAATTTTTCGAGAAAAATGACCGGTTGCCCAATAAACCTTTATTAATAAAATCCATGATGCTCCAATATTCGCCTAATCTGTTTTCGACAGGCGTGCCGCTTAATGCAATACGTACTGACGCTTTAATTTTTTTCAAAGCCTTGGTTTGTTGCGCTTCGCTGTTTTTAATATTCTGGGCTTCATCAATGATAAGCGCCTGCCACTCCTTTTTTTCAAATATTGCAACATCCCTTCTTAAAACGCCGTATGAAGTGAACACAATATCATAATTTTGCAATTCCTTATCGTCTCTCTTTAACCCGTGGTAAATGAAATAAGTTAATCCCGGAGTAAATTTTTCAATTTCTCTTCCCCAGTTATTAAGTATAGTGGTTGGCGCTATGATAAGGCATTTCTTTTTTTCGAGCTGGCCGGTTTCTTTTAGTTTCAGCAAAAAAGTCAAGGCTTGCAGCGTTTTTCCAAGCCCCATATCATCGGCTAAAATGCTTCCCACGCCTAAGCGGGAATTTTTGCAAAGCCACTCATAACCTCTGATTTGGTATGGCCTTAACTGTGCGTTCAAATGATTTGGCAGTTTTTCTTTCTGAGAGCCTGTCAGTTTTTTCAACAAATTTATAATTTCAGGGTCAATGCCAACGTGCGCTCCTTCATAATTTTCAGAAAGAATAGCGCGGATAGTTTCATTGAAATCGGGGGTGATTCTTTTTTCAAGATTTTTCTTTAATCTTTCAATTTCATCGCTGCCCAGCATGATGTATTTATCCTTGATTTTTATCAAACCCGTATAATTACTGAGCAGTTTGAAAAATTCTTTTGGTTCCATAAGACTGTCGCCAATTGCAATCTGCCATTCAAAAGCCAGCATATCGAATAAACTCATAAAACTGCGGGGTTTTTCTCCTCCTTTGCTTTTTACAGCCATACTTAATTTGGGCGTTGCAATCATGGCAAGTCCTTTAGGCAACAGAACTTTCACGCCTAATAATTTTAAACAGGGTATAACTCCGAATAACAGCGATGTAAAATCATTGTCGCGGTAGCTTACATATTTTGTCTGCGTGTTGTTTATTAATCGTGAGAGTCCGGTAAAATGACCGCTCAGAAGCATCAGATTTTTTATCACTCCCATTTTCTCGGTCTGGTATTTTTTGTTTTCAGAGAATTCTTTAATGGCAATTGGCGGTTCATTGCTTTGCTCTGAATCGTCAACAAGAAGCGACATGCGGAATTCGGGATAATGGTCGTCAACTTTAAGTATCGGCTTGAATCGTGATTTTGAAACATGAAGTTTTTTCAGCCAGATATGAATTGAATTTATAGTTGAAGCGTCATTTAAAAACTTGCTGTTGTTTCCGCAAAATAAGTTGTTTAATTCATTCTTCTTATCAAATTTAAAATCTTTGCTTTTGATGTATTGAATGATTGATGTAATGAAAAATGAAGCAAACAGCGCAATGTCTGCTTCCCGGAGAATTCCGGTTTCTTTTTTGTTTGCGCTTTCAACAATGAATAATTGCGACGGCATTATTTCGCTGAAAAAAGAAACAACTTTTTCAATAGTGTGATCCTGAATTAATGGAGTCCAAATTAATCTGTTCTGATTATTGTGCGTTACTATTTTCGGGGTCGTGTTTCCTGTATGTATCAGCCTGACAGAGAAATTTACGAATTCATGAATAGTCTGCAATAAATATATCCAGTTTTTTGTATCAGAAACATCTGTTGTGTGCATAAATGCGGCAAAATCAGGTAAACTGACGCGCTTTGTTTCTTTTTCAAAAATCAGATGCACTTCCGTATTTTCAATGCTTTCAGGAACCACAATGCGAACATCAATACAAGTTTGTAATAATTTGGAACTGATTGTATCGGAATAATAAATTAATCGTTTATCGGTTCTTAATGCGGCATTGAAAAATGAAATCAGTTCGGTCTTCGCGTTTTTGTTGTGGAATGGCGTTTCATCAGAAAGCAGATTCAACAGGGTTAAACCTGTGTCCGGGAAGTGAGAATATTCACATACTTCAAATGATTTTTCGTGTATTTCAGGCATTACGGGGAAGACCTTTTTTTTATCAAATTTAATTCCATCAAACAGGATTGGGATTTTTTCATTAATGTCTTTTGTTACATCTAATTTTTTCTTTTTCAATTCTTCCGCAATGTCAAGGTTATGCAGGTTCAGCACAAGCATCGGGTTAAGGTCAATTTCAGAGGAAAGAATGTAAATCACCGCCGCAAGGTGTTTGCAGGGAACAGCGCTGTCGGGGCAACTGCATCTCATTTTAAAATCATTCCATTTTGACGGGAATATATTTATATTATTTTTTTTAGCCTCTGCCAGCAAATCCTTTGGAAGCTGTTTGTTGAGAAGTTCGGCAATCCATGCAGGATTAGAAAACAGAATTTCAGCAATTTTTTCCTTTTCGGTTTTAGAAAATTCAGGCACTTCTATAAATACATCATATGGCTTTGGGAAGGAACCCTGCACTTTTGCAACGATTCTGTTTCCTTTGGTTTCATGGCTTGTAACAGAACCGTTGTTTGCATATGCGCTGCCCCGCGGCAACCGGTTGCTGTAATCAATTCCCTTTAATGAATTTAACCATTCTTTGCCCCAGAAAGTCTGGCCGAATTTCTTCCTTTCAGAAGGTTTTAGCTTATTTTTGTTTCGCAGATTGCTCGGATAATAATTCCAGTCCCAGTATGCCATACATTATATGTTTTTTATTTGCCGGCAATATTCTAAACTTAATATGACTATTACAAATATTTTTATTCCAAAGTTATAAACATGCGGAAACAGGCAACTAAAATATCAATTTTCACGTCTTACCTCAAGGGGCATTTAAAAATTTTGTATATTGCACTTTAGAAATTTCATGCTTAAATTGAAAACACTAAAAACAACCTGTATTCTTTTAATTTTTGGCCTTATTGTTTGCGCTGCTGACTTTTCTTTTGCACAGCACTCGTATATTTTTATTGAAAATAAAAAACAGTGGAATGCCAACATTGTTTATAAAGCCGATATTCCCGGCGGTTCGCTTTTTCTTGAGAAAAATTGCTTTACCTACGATTTTTTTAACCCGGATGATGTCCGCCATTCTGCAGCGCATTTTAATAGTAAAAAGGAACATGCTCACGGCGCTCAGAGCATAATACATCGTCATGCCTATAAGGTGAATTTTTTAAATTCAAGCGAAGATGTTGTCATTACCAATGAAGATGAATCTCCCGACTATTGCAATTATTATATTGGAAACGATCCATCAAAATGGGCTACAAATATCCGCAAATATGATGTTGTAAATTATCAGAATATTTATTCAAAAACCGACCTGAAAGTTTATACTCCCAACCAGCAACTTAAATATGAGTTTAAGGTGTATCCCGGCGGAAATCCTGAAAACATCAGATTATTTTACGACGGAATTGATGAATTAACGGTTAAGGATGGCGACCTGCGGATTAAAACATCTGTTAATGAAATGACAGAAGTAAAGCCCTATGTTTACCAGGAATCCGGCGGTGAAAAGAAACAGGTTGAATGTAATTATAAGCTGGTTGGGAATATTCTTTCTTTTGAATTTCCGCAAGGATATGATAAACAAAAAATATTGGTTATAGATCCTACGCTTGTCTTTTCAACTTATACCGGCTCTACGACTGATAACTGGGGCTACACGGCCACTAACGACATTTACGGAAATGTGTTTTCCGGCGGTATTGTCGAGTCGTCGGGTTATCCGGTGAATGTAGGAGCCTACCAGATAAACAATGGCGGCGGGTGGGATGTGGGGGTAATAAAATACACCCCGGACGGTTCAAACCGGATTTATGCAACCTATCTTGGCGGAAACAGTACCGACATGCCCCACAGCTTGGTGGTTAACGAATATAATGAACTTCATATTTTCGGAACCACCGGATCGTCAAATTTCCCGATTACTCCCGGCGCTTATGATCCTGTATTTAGCGGAGGCGATTCCATGGTGTATGATTATTCGCTTTTTTTTAATAATGGCTCCGACATATTTATCGCAAAACTCAGCGCAGACGGGAGCCAGCTCCTTGGCTCCACATATATGGGCGGATCGGGTAACGACGGTGTGAATTTTAAACCCTATCTCGAAACAAACGGCGCTTTAATGCACGGGAATGATTCCCTGTATTTTAATTACGGAGACATTGCACGGGGAGAAATCATTACTGACGGAAAAAATTATATATATGTCGGCACCTGCACTTTTTCTCCTGACTTCCCGGTTACTGCGGGAGCGTTTCAGACACAGTACGGGGGAAAAGAAGAAGGAGTTGTTTTCAAATTAAACAATAATCTTACCCAACTCTTATGGAGTTCTTATATCGGCGGAACAGAGGATGACGCGGTTTATTCCATTGACGTGGATAATTATTATGAGGTATATGTTGCAGGAGGCACGGTTTCCCATGATTTCCCCACAACTGCCGGATCGCTGCACCCGGGTTTTCAGGGCGGCACCACCGATGGTTTTGTGGCCCATATCACACCGGACGGCAGCACAAATGTGGCCTGTACATACTTCGGCTCATCATCCTACGACCAGGTTTATTTTGTCAAGATAGACCGGTTCAACAATATTTATCTTGCAGGGCAGTCAAAAAACAGCGGATCGAGTTTGATATACAATGCTGCTTACAATAACCCCAATAGCGGGCAGTTTATCTCAAAACTGAATAATTCTTTAAATAATGTGATTTGGTCAACTGTATTTGGAACGGGCACGGGAGTACCGAATATTTCGATTACTGCATTTACGGTTGATGTATGCAACAGGATCTATTTATCGGGATGGGGAAGGATCTGGCAGGATATGTATATTGACGGACAATATGTTCCCTGGGGTTCTACCGTGGGTACGGTAGGGATGGATGTTACACCGGATGCTTTTCAAAGTTCCACAGATGGCCAGGATTTTTATGTAATGGTTTTGGCAGATGATGCATCTCAACTGGAATACGCAACCTATTTCGGCGAACAGCATTATTCCGGTTGTTCATACAGCGGCCACGATCATGTTGACGGAGGTACAAGCCGGTTCGATAAAAAGGGGAATATATATCAATCCGTATGCGCAAGCTGTGGCGGATGCCAGCAGTTCCCGACCTATCCTTCGGGCAGCGTGTGGTCCGGTTCGAATAACTCATATAACTGCAATAATGCGGTATTCCGGTTCACTTTTATGGGCGATTTTTCCGTGGCCGATTTTATTTTACCTCCAACCGGATGCGTACCCTATACCGTAAATTTTATAAACACCAGCATCGGCACGATTTTTAACTGGGATTTTGGAGATGGTAACTATTCAACAGATCAGAATCCTACACATACCTATACGCAACCCGGGACTTACAATATTCAACTGATAGCCAGCGATCCGGTTACCTGCAATCTTGCTGATACTATTATCAAGCAGATACAGGTATTGTCAAACGAATCGGACACATTGACTCACGCGTTGATTTGCCTTGGCGACAGCGTTCAGATAGGCGTTGCTCCCAGCGGTGATCCCAATATTACGTATTCCTGGTATCCGCAGTATGGCCTGAGTAATCCGCATATATCCAACCCCTGGGCGCATGTGGATTCAACAACGCATTATCTGCTGATTATCAGCAACGGCTCCTGTACAGATAGCTTATTCCAGACTGTTGATATTATTATAGGCGACTATGATCTTACTGCCAGAAACGATACACTTATCTGCCCGGGAAGCAATGTTACATTGTTTGCAAATACAAGTTATCCTACCACAAGTTTTTTATGGTCCTATTCCTATAATTTCAGTAACCCGATTAACCCCAACACGCAAACCAGTTATTATACGGTAAGCCCCACAAATACTATCACCTATTACATACGGGGGAATGGAGCCGGCTGCGATGGGTATGATGTGGACAGCGTTACGATCCAGGTAAACCAGGTTGCCATTCTTGCAGGAACAGATACTGCTTTATGTATCGGAGACACTGCGTTTTTGCATGTTCAGAATTTAATACCCGGAAATACATTAACCTACATATGGTCTCCTTTAACCGGGATTCTCAGTGGGGAAAATACCGACCATCCTGTGGTGAGCCCCGCTGTTTCTACAACGTATATAGTTCAGGTTCAAACCCAGTATTCCTGTACTAAGACAGATACCGTAGTTGTTTTGGTTGATGCGGTTGAAGCGAACATTACAAATTTTGAAGACGTGATCTGTTATGGAGACTGTAATGGTTCTGCCATTGCCACAGGAAACGGGATTTTTCCGCTGCAATATCATTGGAGCAATAATACCTACGATTTTGCAGTATCGGGATTATGCCCGGGAAATTATACCGTTACGGTTACCGATAGCCTGGGTTGCCAAAAAACTGCGTTTGCCGTTATCGGCGAACCTCCGCTGCTCATTACATCTATGCAGGTGTTTCCAATCCTTGTGTGCGATGGGTTTTGCACCGGGCAACTGATTACTTCACCTTCGGGAGGAACTCCGCCCTACACATTTCACTGGTCGAATAACCAAACGAATGATACGCTCACCGGCCTTTGCGTTGGCAATTATATTGTAACGGTTATTGATTCTCATGGCTGTGATACTTTATCGTATGGCCAGATACTTGACCCTTCGCCTAATTTTTTAGTGTCAATTTTGGATGTTGCAAATATTTCCTGTCACGGATATTGCGATGGTTCTATAACAGTGCTGGCAACAGGCGGCCAGTATCCCCTCTCGTTTGAGTGGAGTAACGGTGATACCGTTCAAACCATAAGCGGTCTTTGCGCCGGAACTTACACCGTAACCGTGATAGACGGGCAGAATTGCATACGGGTTAATAGCTCAAACATTCCTCAGCCGGAGGCCATTAATCCGTTTATTACCCTGTCTCCTCAGATTAATTGCCATGATGATACTACATCGCTTACGGTTGTGATCTCGAATGGATTTCCACCGGATTCAATTTTATGGAATACTCATGATACAACGCAAACCATTCATGGAGTTAGTGCCGGTTTTTACCAGGTAACCGTTACGGATTCTCATAATTGTTCAGATTCAACTGAAATAACTATTCTTAACCCACCGCTCTTAGTTGTTGATACTTTAGTATCTGATGCCGCCTGTACAAACTCATGCAACGGAACCATCCTGCTTAATCTGAACGGAGGTACGCATCCTTATACAATAAATTGGGATTATGAAGACACATGCAAAACGATCATTCCACATGATTCGGTACAAACACATCTCTGTCGTTGCAATTATACAGTAATAATAACAGATGCCAAGGGTTGCCAGTTGACTCATCATTTTTATATTGATGAACTGAATTATACGCCACCTCTGGATGCCACGGCAGATGAAATTGTAATATACCGCGGTCGTTCTACATATCTTCATGCCAACGGCCTCACTAATGCAAACTATATATGGGCGCCCTCACAATGGCTCAGCGATCAGTATTCAGAGGATCCGGAAACCCGGCCTTTGAATACAACCTTATACCAGGTTTGGACCGTTGATTCTACCGGATGCAGGAGTACTGATACAATTACTATCTTTGTTAAAGACGTTTTGTGCAGCGAACCATTTATTTATATACCCAATGCCTTTTATCCCGGCAGCACAAATGAAGAAAACAAAAAACTCAAGGTTTACACCAACATGGCCGACGAGGTATATTTTGCGATTTACGACCGGTGGGGGGAGGTAGTCTTTGAAACGACGAATATTCACCAGGGCTGGGATGGAACATTTCGTGGAAAAAATCTTGATCCGGCAGTTTTTGTTTACCATCTGAAAGTAACCTGTCTCAACGGTGAAGTATTTGAAAAGAAAGGGAATATTACATTAATCAGATAATTAAGCTCCCTTCAAAAAATATTTTTTATCTATTTATTTGGTTCCGCCATGAACCATTTCCATGCAATATTAATAAAGATAGTATTCCTCATAAAAATAATTTATGGTGTTAGTGATAGTTTTGGCCAACTAACGAATCGGACTTCAGAAACATTTGATTATTAACAACATAATGTTGATAAATTATTAAAAAAAAGGTTGCATATTTCGATGTAATTTATTTATTTTGAAATAGTTACAGACGAAATTCATAAATCACAAAAATAT
>JACREX010000232.1 GCA_016212695.1 Bacteroidia bacterium | reverse complement strand
GCCGCTATTGATAACAAATGTATGGAAGCCGGTGAGAATATTATTGAGCTAAGTCCTGTACTACGAAAATTAAATTCCGGGATTTATGCTATGGTGGCACGAATAGGAAAAATAGTGTACGTGAAAAAGATAATAAAATAATGTTGGGATAGCCGTTAAAAAGCCGGTAAGTTTTGCCGGTTTTTTTATTTTAATACCAATTGAATTTAATTGTATTTTTGTTGTAACTGATAAAGTATGAATAGAAATTTGCGATACAAAAAAGTTATTGAATATTTTAAAACCAATCAGCCAGAAGCCGAAACGGAGTTACATTATAAAGATCCGTTCCAGTTATTGGTTGCCGTCATACTTTCCGCACAGTGTACTGATAAGCGTGTGAACCTTATTACTCCGGCTCTTTTTAAAAAGTATCCCACAGCAGCAAAAATGGCTGATGCAAAAGTTGAAGAAATTTTTGAACTGATTAAAAGCTGTTCGTACCCTAATAATAAAGCAAAGCATTTATCAGGAATGTCAAAGATGTTAGTGGAACGCTATGATGAAACCGTACCCTCTGATGTTGACGAATTGCTGAAAATTCCGGGAGTGGGGAGAAAGACTGCCAATGTTATAGCATCCGTGGTTTATGGTAAACCGGCGCTGGCGGTTGATACGCATGTTCATCGTGTGGCTGCAAGAATCGGCTTGACAAGGAATGTGAAAAATCCCCTGCAGACAGAACAACAACTCCTAAAATATATTCCCGGAGAATTAATTCCTGTCGCTCATCACTGGCTGATCCTTCATGGCCGCTATGTTTGCATGGCAAGAAATCCCAAATGTGATGATTGCGGAGTAAAACCTTATTGCAAAAAAGCCGGGATATGATTCGGTTTTTAAAGTTCATTGAAAGGAGTATTACTTTATTACCGGGTTGTGCTGCGGGTTGCCGCTCCACATTTCCCAACCGGTAATGTCCGGATCTTTGGTGTCAATAGAAATTATTTTTCCTTTTTTCGACCCTGTATAAATCCATCCGTTGCATGCAATAGCGTCGGCGAAGAGTTCGGTATTTGTCGGGAATTCTTTAATCAGCTTGCCCTGCATTGGGTCATACAACTGAATTTTTTTCCCGTTGTTTACCATGATCTTATTTCCGGCGACAACCGGCATGGAGCATTTTGGCAGGGAATCAACAAATGTTGTTTGATTTAATTTTACCTCCCACGAAATTTTCCCGGTATTATCAAAGCAAAATAATTTACCATCCGTTACATTGTAATTTTTCCCTTTGAAATGAGTTACGCGTCCTCCGCTGTAGGTCATCCTTTCAGCAGCGCCAAGACCGCTTGATTTGAACAGGTTTTTACCGGATATCTGCGAATGTCTTGCGATAAGTTTCATGGTTTTTGCATCATAAACGGCAAGCTCCTGTTTCTTTTCATCCTTTGCATTTTGCAGGCACACAAAAATAAAATCATCAACAACGGTAGGAGGAGTTACCGCTTTATCTTTAGCAACAAATAATTGTTTCCCGTTGTTCAGATCGAACTGGTACAGGGATCCGTTCATGGAAGTCATGTAAACTTTACCATTGCATATAACAGGCGCTGCCAGCGCTTCATGGTCAACCCAGTTTTGCCAGAGAATGTTTCCGCTTTTCAGATCAAAAGCTACGATGACAAAATGATTGTCTTCATTGTTGATTTTGTTAAATGCCTTATATCTGCTGTCGAGTTCATTCGGATACACGACAATAACTTTTCCGTTTGTAACCGTGGGCGTGGAATAGATATTCGGCCCGAGCCATTTCGACCACAGCATCCGGCCCGATTTTGCATCCAGCGCATACAATGTGCACGATTCGGTATTTGCCAGGATCACATCATCCATATAGATTGATGATGAAATGCCGTTTTCTGCAAGCCGGGCTCCCCAGTCGGAATTTCCGGTTTTCCCGTCAATGCAATAAAATTCTGGCGAGTAATAACCGGAGTTGATATAAATTTTTTCACCATGCGCAGCAGGAGGAGAGGTTGCAGATTTTGACGGGAAATTTACATGATAGCCGTCTTTGGTTTTTTCGATCCAGCCTGGATCAAACTTGCAGGGAGATACTTTCGGGCTCATAAATTCTGTTAAAAATCCGTTTTTGTCTCTCCGGGTATCTTTATAAAAGCTTTCGATTTTTTCAGAACCCATATAATTGAATTCAATGTTGATCCTGTGCAAATCCGGACCCATAGGCTGGTTTATCACATCAATATCTCTTTCGTATTTCAGGTTGATGGTAAATTCCACCCCTTTGGGAAGAAGAAAATTTACAATCCCTTTTTCATCTGTTTTTGCCGCATACACCTGTTTTGTTCCCGTCCTGTCCATATAGATATATTCATTGGGAAGCAGTTTGAACGACATGTCCCAGAGTTTAATATTTACCAGCACATGAGTGGATGTAGCCTGCTGATCTTTTTTCAGATCATGGGAAATGGTGTCATTGCTTACTTTTTCACGGATGTCTGTGGGCTGGTAAAAAACTTTGGTTTCGCTCATCATCCCTCCTTTGTCAGGCACATTGATCTCGCCCATATTATCAAAGTTCTCCACGCCGATGGTATATTTGAATCCGGGATAAATTACAAATGGAGCAGATCCGCTGCTTTCGGTGGTGCTTACAAATACTTTTTTGATCTTGTCGCACACCAGCCTCACTTTTTTACCGGGCATGGTTTTGAATTTATCTCCATATACTAACACTTTTATGATTACTTCATTGTCGGTGGGATTCCTGAATTTGAAATTTTTAAAATTGGTTGTATCATAATTTGTATTATCTACCGGCTTGTCGTAAATAATATTTTGAGTTACCGGTTGGGTTCCCTTTTCAGGAATTGCTATCTCTGTAAACATCGGATCATTCTTGATTCCCAATGAATATTTTACTCCTCTTTTTACCTTGAATTTTACAAAACCTTTGCTGTTGGTAAGGGCATATTGCGGCTGTGCGCTGTTCGCTTCAAATAATTTTAATTCCAGATGGGCCAACGGTTCCTTTTGCGGATTATTTATGGTGATATTAAGATCTGCCGGATAACCGCCCTGTGAAAATCCTTTGAGGCTGATAACGCTGAATACAACGAAAAAATAAAATAGTGTTTTCATAGAAAAACTTTTTTACAAAGTAAATAATTAACGCTTAAAAAATAATAATTCGGTAATTTTTTATTTCTCAAAGGGCTAAACCCCTTGATACAATAGGGTTTTATCAATTACCCCGACCTGATGCTTGAACTTGTCGAAATCAAGGTCGGGGTAAACTAAAACACCTGAAAACAGAGGGCTTTAGCCCATCATTAAATAAATACATTTCAACAGTCTTCTTTTGTTTAGCAGAAAATTGTAAATTTGTAAAAATAAACCTAAAAGTTTAACGATATGAAACCATTCAAGTTTTACCCGGTAATTTTATTGTTGCAGGTATCATTTTTTTTAAATGCGCAGAATAAGGCAGCTTTGGATGCATATAAAACAGAATCGGAGTGTTATTTTTCCGGCCTGTCTGTTTCTGAATATGGTATTGTTGCAACAGACAATTATGCTTCACGTCTTTACCTGATCCATGATGGAGTTATGGAACCTTTACATAGTTCTGCCGGATGCGGTCGTTACTACACATTATCGCCAGACAGGAAAAAAATCGGATTTAAAATAATTACCCAGGATGGAAAACAGATTCCTGCCGTTCTCGATATTTTAACAAAACAGGCAACACATCTCCACAACCCGGAAAACCTGTGCGGACAGGTGAGTTTCAGCAACAATGGAATGATTGCTTTCACAATCGGGAATTTTCTTCATGTAGTGAATGGTTCTTCTGAGCAGACATTTGATATAGGCCTCTATTCAAACATAACACCCATTTCACCAGACGGTAATTTTATAGTTTTTAACAATAATGAAGACCGCTTAATTTTATTGAATTTATTAACGAACCAGATAGAACAAATTAGCGATAACCAGACCGGTTATATTTTCCCGTTCTGGTCGCCCGACGGAAATAAAATTGTATATTCATCTATCTCGGGAAATTTATTTGTGTATGACAAAACTGTAAATACTACTTATGCATTAGGTGATGGGTTTAATCCTTCATGGTCGGATGATTCCCGGTACATCCTTTTTACAAGAACCATAACCGATGATTTCGCATTTATCAGTTCAGATATTTATATTACCCGTTTTGACGGAACCGGGACCATGAATCTTACCAATACCCCGGATATTCACGAAATGGGCGCAGTATTCCATGGTAATAAATTAATATATCATACATATAATAAACGTGAAATATTTGCATCGGAAATAAATACAAGCAGGAACGGTTTAACTTTCAGGAATCTTCTTTTTGAACACACGCAACCTTTACCTGTCAAAACATATAATTTAAGTAATTCTGCAAAAGCTGAAACACGCGTTCCGGGAACTGTTCCTTATGTGAACCAGGTTTACGACACACCCGAGTGGCATTATGGTTATGGCTCCTGTGCGCCGTCAACAGCAATAATGGCTATTGCATATTTTAATAAAGTTCCGCAATGGCCAATTACCACAAGCAATGGAGTAGGTAATCATACAAGTTATTATGGCGCGTATGTGGCAGATAAGTACCGTCTTAATGAATATTATTTCCAGGATGTATCATCTACCGGCGGAGGCGAAGATGCCTGGGGAGGTTACGGATATATGTGGGGAAACGGATCTCCCAACAGCTATATGGCTTCGTATATACAAAAACATAATTTAACTTCTGTACATTCTACATCAACTACATTTCAAAATGTTACGGATGAAATTGACCAGGGTTACCCGTTTCCTATCTGCAATTTACTCAGTACAGCCGGACATTTAACATTAACTATCGGTTATGTAGTTGGGCAGCACACACTGATTTTTAATGATCCCTATGGCGATAAAAATCATACATCGTGGCCTAACTGGTACGGGCAGGATGCCTATTACGACTGGCCGGGATATAACAATGGCTATCAGAATTTAAACACCATGGCTTGGACAGTAACTTCTGAAGGATCGGAAGTAACCTATAACGACACTCTGATTGATGATGTTTTTTATAACCACGGATTTTATATTTACAACCAGGGAGTATCGCTCATGCGGTATTTTCACGACAACAACACAGGCGGATATAATTCGCATTTCTGGTGGACCTATACTTCTTCTTCCACAACAATTGATACCTGCTATGTTACATGGACTCCAAGCATTCCGGAAAACGGAAATTATGAGGTGTTTGCATATATTCCGTCCTCACTTGCCACAGCCGCTTCAGCGCTTTACAGGGTAAATTACAACGGAGGTTCTAATACGGTTTCTGTAAACCAGGCAAGCAATCCTGGGCAATGGGTATCGCTGGGAACCTATTCGTTCGTACAGGGAAGTACGGGTTATGTGAGGCTGGGAGATGCAGCAGGCGTGCAGAGCCAGGTCATAGCTTTTGATGCCGTTAAGTTTTCTAAAGTTGGCCCTACTGATCATATCGCACCGACAACATCGGTTTCATCGCCTGGCAACTGGAAAACCGCTGATTTTACAGCTACATTTAATGACCAGGATAATGCAGGAGGAAGCGGTGTTGAGAAAGCATACTACCAGGTTTTGGATTTCGACGGGCAATACTGGGGCGCAAATACCGATCATGGATTTTTTGCCGATAATTTTGATGTGCTCAATACTGCTGTGTGGACAAGCCCTGCAAGCAGCGGAACATGGAGTTCTCAGAACGGTAACCTGTTTCAAAGCGACAGTACTGTAAACAATACCAATATTTTTGCTCCGCTGAATCAGAATTTATCGAACCGGTATTTATACCATTTCACAGCAAGGATGGAATCGGCAGCCTATTCCACTAATCAACGCAGATTTGGATTTCATTTTTTCTGCGATACAGGCAGCACATTAAACCGTAGTGATTCTTATTTTATTTTTTTCCGGCAGGAGACAAGCAGGCTTGAATTTTATAAGGTGGTGAATAATTCTTTTACTCAGGAATTGATTGTAAATAATGTAGTAACAAATATCGGCCAGTGGTATGATATAAAAGTTATATTCGACAGGATCACAGGAAAAATCAGTGTTTACAGGGATGATGCCTTTATCGGTTCATGGACGGATTCTTCTCCGCTGACTACTCCGGGAAATTATGTTTCTTTCAGAACAGGGCATTCAAAAGTATTGTTCGGCGAACTCAAAGTTTACCGCTCGCGTTACACATCGGCGAATGTTACGGTTGGAACGCCTGCAAGCGATATTCGTTACCAGAATCCTAATTTTTCTACATTTGGAGCAAAGATAAAATCAATTGTTGCGGATTCGGCAGGAAATTTATCTGCCATTGCATATCATGATCTGAATGTAGACTGGACGCCTCCGCTTGTATTTGTTGTGAGCGACGGAACAGGTATTGATATGGACACAACTACAGATAATATTCATTTATCAGCAAACTGGACCGCTTCATCAGATACTAACTCAGCTTTATCAGAATATAAATTTGCTATCGGAACAACGCCTGGGGGAACAGATATTACCAACTGGACCAGCAATGGATTAAATACTTCTGTAACGGTTGGCAGTCTTTCTTTAGATTATGATTCTGTTTATTATTTATCAGTGAAGGCCATCAATGGAGCCGGGTTGGAAACGATTGTATCTTCAGATGGTATCCTTGTTTTATCGCCGGTGGCCGCACCAGTGGCTTCATTCAGTAATTCTTCTTCTTCAATTTGTGAAGGTAGCTTTATTTCATTTACAAACACATCTGCTAATGCAGCTACGTATTTATGGACATTTCAGGGAGGTGTTCCGGCAACCAGCACAGACATCAACCCTACAGTGCAGTATTATGCGTCCGGTGTTTATAATATACAACTAATTGCATCCGGCCCCGGTGGTACAGATACATTAAATCAGACTATAAATGTCCAGATAAATTTATTACCGGTTGCAGGATTTACAGTTAATGCAAATTCGGGCAATGTTCCGTTTTTAGTTCTGTTCACAAATACTTCGCAGTATGCAGGTTCGTACCAGTGGAACTTTGGCGATGGTGCGACATCAACATCATCAAGTCCATATCATACATTTAATAATGCAGGCGATTATACAGTAGTTATGATTGCTCATAACAACTGCGGAAACGATACAGCCTATATGAACATTCATGTTGATCAGGGATCTGGAGTAGTGGAGAATCCCAGCAACCTAAATATTGAAATTTTTCCAAATCCATTTATTGGAAAAACAGTAGTGAATTTAACGCTTTTTAAAACAGCGGATATAAAAATGGAACTGTTTGATATGATCGGTAAAGCGCAGCAAATTATTTTTAACGAAAGGGCAGGAGAGGGGCGGCATAAAATTATTATAAATTCTATTTCTTCCGGTTCCTATGTATTGCGAATCCAGATCGGTGAAAGAATAATTTTTAGAAAGTTGATTGCGTATTAGAGGGTATTTAAATTTTATATTTTATACTTTGTATGGTTTTATAAGTAAGAGCAAATTGTATTAAAGATTAAAGCGTCTGTACTATTCGAGTTTTACTGCTTTGTTGCTTATATCCGTTTTAAAGTTTAATCCCCATTACTAACTGGTCGTCAATTTGTTCGTACTTTCCGCGCCAACTCACGAATTCCTGTACAAAAAGATCGTGTTGTTCGGCCATAGGTTTTTGATGGACTGATAAGCAGAATTCTTTCAATCGCCTGTACAAATATTTTTTCCCTTTATCTCCGCCAAACTGATCGGCGAGACCATCTGAGAATAAATAGAGACAATCTTCCTTCTGGTATGTGATTTCAACATTTGTAAAGGGTTTGTCGGCCATGTCGTGAATGCCGATCGGCATTTTATCGCCTTTATATTCTATAAGTTCATTATTCCGGATAATGTATAAAGGATTATTGGCTCCGGAAAATTCTAATTTCTGTGGGTCTTCAAATATAGCAACCAGCGAAATATCCATACCGTCTTTCTGTTCGCCGAATTTTCCGGTCTGATGCAAAGATGCAATAATATAGTCGCGCAGCATGTTCAGTACTTCATTAGCGTGTCTGATATCAGGCTTTGAACAAATTTCGTTAAGGAAAGTTACGCCGAGCATGCTCATGAAAGCGCCGGGTACGCCATGTCCTGTACAATCTGCTGCGGCAGCTATAAATACTTTGGCATGTTCCATATATTTGCAGAAATAAAAGTCGCCGCTTACCACATCTTTCGGATGGAACATGATAAACATATCTTTTACATGAGACAATGTTAAATCAGGCTGAGGTAACACAGCCGTCTGAATTCTTTTTGCATACCGGATGCTGTCGTCAATTTCTTTCTTTTGGGAGCTTATATGGTCTCTTTGTTTTTCTGCAATGTTTTTTTGTTTTTCAATCTCATGCTTTTGTTCGGCAAGTAAAATATTGGCTTTTTTCTTTTCCCGGTATTGCTTATAAATAATGATTGAAAAAATCAGGATGATAATAAATCCGCCGACAAAAGCAATTATAATAAGCCGTTGCTGTTTGATCTGGGTTTCCTGCAGGTTTTTTTCCAGGTCGAGCTGTTTTATTTGTTGTTCTTTTTTCTCGGTCTCATATTTGGTTTGCATTTCCTGAATCGCTTTTACGGATGTTTCATTAGTAATGGAGTCTTGAACGATGCTATATAGCCTTGAATAATCCAATGCTTTTTTATAATTTCTCAGGGAATCATAAATATCTGAAAACAATTGATAATTTCTTACAATAACTTTTTTTACTTTCAGGTGTTGGGCAATTTCCTGCGCTTCATCAAGGTATTGAATAGCGTTAGTATATTTTTTGGCGAAATGGTAATTTTGGGCAATATAATAGAACGTAATTGAAATCTCAACCTGGTTGTTTAATTCCTGGTTTAATTTTAATGCTTCCTGCAGGTATGAAAAAGCTTTTTTAAAATTATCTTCCTGAAATGTTTTATTAAACTTATTCTTTTCTGAATACAGGGAGCCAAGTTCAGAGTATGCGGCGCCAAGATTTGTGAGGCTTGCCGCTATTCCGATTTTATAGTTTGATTCTTTCCGGATTTCATATGAATGAAGGTATTGTTCAATGCCTTTATTAAGATAAAGTTCTCTTTTGCTAATTAATATTTTATCTTGGGTTTTGTTTTCACTTTTATAGAATTTTTTTTGCATCTTTTTATAAATGTCTGCCATTTGCAGGTAAATATTCCCCATGTTATTACTTACATCCGCTTTGTTATTTTCTTTTTTTAGTTTATTAAATATATTGTATGATTTTTTATAATAATTCATGGCCATAACGAGTTTTGTAGTATCGGATCCAACATTCATGTTTTGATAAATATTCCCGAGATTATTATGGGTATTGGCCGCATATTCGTCGCCATCCTGATTATTCATCTGTTCAAAGATTTTAAGAGATTCCTGGAACATTTTGATGGCTTCCTCGTTTTTGCCCCATTGAAGATAAACCATCCCTATGCTGTTAAGGGTGATTCCGATTCCTTTCTGGTCTTTTGCCTGTTTTTTTAATTTCAGGGCTTCATCATAGCATTCGATGGCACTACTGAATTTGCCCCAGGTAACATATAATTCTCCGATATTATTGTAATTCCTGGAGATCCATTCATTATCCTGTGCCTGTTGACTTAATTTTAAAGATTTTTCATAATATTTCAGGGCAGCATCCAGTTTATTTTTTCTTTTTTCTACTTTTCCTAAGTAGTTTAAAGCTCTTGCATGGTTTTTAATAAAGATATTATCGGTTGAGTTTTTTGAAATTTTTATAACCTCATTAGCATAAAATTCTACTTTTTCCAGATTTTTAAGAAACAGATATTCTTTTGAAAGGTCATTATAAATCCTGATTTTAGACGTATCAGCCGCTGTCTTTTGTAAAACCTTTTCTAAACTGTCGGTTTTATTACTTTTTTTGTTCTGGGCCGAAAGCGGAGAAAAATTATTTATTAAAAACAGAATAAAGAAAAGAAAAATATAGATTTTCATTTTTTTAAAATTAGTTAATCCTTGCACATTCATAAGTTTCACCTGCAAATTTATAGGACAAATATAATGTTTCTATCGAAAAAATAAAGGTTATTTTATTAACATCAATGCCATTGGGTTATCTTATGACATAAATAATTTGAGATTTCAGGTTCCGGTAAAAGAATATCCGAAAAGAGAATGGATTTCGTTCTCCTTTTTTATTTTTGTGTTATGAATAGTGAAAGGAAACGGTTTTTGCACAGCTTAGTATTCCCGGTTTTTTTTCTGCTTATCTTATGGATGGTAAAAGTAGCAGAAGTAATCGTGGAAACCAGTTTTGTGCATTTTGGGATTTTTCCGCATAAACCCGAAGGATTGATTGGAATCATCACCTCCCCGTTAATACATGCCGACTGGTCGCATCTTTATGCAAACTCAGTCCCTTTCCTGACATTAAGTATTGGACTATTTTATTTTTATAATAAGATTTCCTATAAAATATTTTTCCTGATTTATTTTATCACCGGAACATGGGTGTGGTTTGGAGCAAGAGAAGCGTATCATATAGGGGCGAGCGGCATAGTTTACGGGCTGGCTTCTTTTATATTATTCAGCGGCGCTATACGAAGGGATATCCGGCTGATGGCCATATCCCTGATCACTGTTTTTTTATATGGCAGCATGATATGGGGAATATTCCCGATTTACAAAAAGATTTCATGGGAATCTCATTTGATGGGAGCAGTAGCCGGACTTATCATGGCAATAATTTACAGCAAAGAAGGGCCTCAGCGGATACGGTATGCATGGGAACTGGAACCTGACGACCCGGATGAAACACCTGCTGATCCGAAACTTCTAAATGAAAAAGCGACACAGCAATCTACCCTTATACATTATAATATTATTAATGAAAGCACACAAAATGGAAACAGTAATTATGTATACCAGTTGAAACTGCAGTCCTGGCCCGGTCTTAAACCCTGGAACGATTACACGAGCTATATGAAAAAAATGTTCAGTTACCGTGTTCAGAAAATTTCGCTTAATGTCGGTTTTACCTGCCCAAACCGTGATGGCACAAAGGGCAGGGGAGGATGCACGTATTGTAATAACCAGACTTTTAATCCGTTTTATTGCAATCCTAAAAAGCCTGTCTTAAAGCAGCTCGACGAAGGGATTTCTTTTTTTTCGGAAAAGTACAAATCACAGCAATACCTTGCTTACTTCCAGGCATACACAAATACCTATGCCCCGCTCCGTGTTTTAAAATTATATTATGAACAAGCATTGTCTCATCCAAACGTTATCGGGCTTGTAATATCTACGCGTGCCGACGCTGTAACGGATGAGATACTTGACTATCTGCAGAAATTGGCACAGATGCATTATGTCGTTGTTGAATACGGAGTAGAAAGTACGGATAATAATACATTGAAATTAATAAACCGCTGCCATACTTACGAAGAATCCGAAGATGCTATTAAGAAGACCGCTTCTATGGGAATCCTTACAGGTGCGCATATGATACTGGGTCTGCCCGGGGAAAATAAAGAAACAATCATTGAACATGCCGTGAAACTTTCTAAATTGCCACTACACACGGTAAAACTTCACCAATTACAGATCATCAAAGGAACGAAAATGGCAGAGCAATTCAGAGCAAATCCTGAATGGTTCTCAAATTTAACTGCCGATGCGTATATTGATCTTGCTATAGATTTTGCGGAATATTTGAATCCGTCCATCATAATTGAACGGTTTATTAGTGAATCTCCCCAGGAACTCATCATAAGTCCTGACTGGGGCGGTATTAAAAATTTTGAATTTGTGAACAGGCTCGAAAAACGGATGATTGAAAGACAAACCTGGCAGGGGAGGAGGTATGAAGTGAAAAGTGAAAAGCATAAAGCATAAAGGTAAAACCAAAAGTATGTGAAAGGCAAGTCGACAAATGACAAATGACAAATGACAAATGACAAATGACAAATGACAAATGACAAATGACAAAGAATTATCTAATCAGCTTTAAATAAGGAATGGAATTGATTAACATAGGAGATTGGCGAACATAACCATGAAATTTATGGCAGCCTGCCGGGGTATTCTTCTGCTGATATTAATGCATTGAAAATGGACGGTGTTATTTAAAATTGACAGAATAATATTTAATTTTGCGAATGCGATTTATTAAAAGCTATATTTTATTTATTTTTTTTCTATGTGGATTTATAATTTCCAATATATCTTTATTCTCTCAAAACCATAGAAAAATTGACAGCTTACTGGCAATTGTGAATTCCGGAAAGCATGATACTCTCAACGTTTCTGCAAACAATACACTTTTCCTGGAATATGAGTTCACTGATTCTGTTAAAGCTAAAAAGTATCTTACAACTGCGTTAGAGATCGCCAGAAAAATAGATTATAAAAAGGGATTGGCAGATGCATATTTATATCTTGGGTTTTATTATTCTGATTTTGGAATTTATCAGCAATCTCTCACTGCTTATGAAAATTCTTTTAAAATCAATGAAAGTATTCATAATGAAAAAGGAATTGCACAAGACTTTATGAATATCGGAATCATTTATAACCGACAGGGAAAATATTTACAGGCAATAAATTATTTTCAGCAATCGCTTAAAATTACAGAAAAGCTTAGTATGTCGAGCGATCAATTAATTGCAAGGTCAGGAAAATCTCTTACTGCTAAATGCCTTACTAATATTGGCAATGTACATTTTTATCAGGGTAGTATTATGCAGGCTGTAGATTATTATAAGAAATCGTTAATTGCATTAAATGAACTTGGAGATAACCAAAGTATTGCAAAATGCCTGATGAACATTGGCGGTATATATTATTATCAGAATCAGACTGACACAGCTATTGAATATTTTCAGAAGTCGTTGCAGATTTCACAGCAGTATCGCGATAAAGAAGGTGTTTCAAAATGTTTAAAATCGTTGGGCTCTGCTTATGACCGAAAAAAAAATTATGCAAAAGCATTGGAATATTTTCAGAAGGCATTAAAAATATCACAAGAATTGGGTGATAAAAATGAAATTGCATCTACTTATTCCAGCATTGCTGCATTAAAGATGAATTTAAAACAATACAGCGAAGTTGTTGAAAACGCTGAGAAAGGTATAAGCATATCTAAGGAATTTGGCGCATTATTATACCAAAGAGATTGTTATAAAATATTGGCTGAAGTTTCAGAGCAGATGAAAGATTTTAAAAATGCATATCTTAATCATAAGCTTTTCAAACTTATGAACGACAGTATTTTTAATGAGCAAAGCAGTAAACAGATCAAAGAGATGGAGGCCAAATACCAGAGCGAGAAAAAGCAGAAAGAGATTGAATTGAAAGAATCACAACTCGCAAAAAAAGATATTGAAGTAAAGCAACAGAGGACACAAAAGTTAGCATTTATAGGTGGCTTTATACTGATGCTGATTTTGTCGGTTGTGATATTTAAGAGTTACAGGGATAAGAAAAAAGCAAACATATTATTGGAGAAGCAGAAGCATGAGATAGAAGAAAAGAACGATGAACTTAATCAACAGAATGCAGAAATTGCTGCGCAACGTGATGAGATAGAAGCACAGCGTGACCTGGTAACAAAGCAAAAAAACGAGATTGAACTTATTCATTCGGAACTAACGGATAGCATTTATTATGCTGAGCGGATACAGAAGGCGGTGCTTCCGGGTGAGGAATATATCAGCAGTCTATTAAATAATGAATATCGATTAACGAATGCAGAATTACGAAGTGAAACCTCAAACTCTAGCCCTGAGTGCAGTCGAAGGGTCAAACTTCAAACTTCAAACTTTTTTATCCTGTTTAAGCCCAAAGACATTGTGAGCGGAGATTTTTATTGGCTGGCAAAGCGCAATAACTGGCTGCTGATCGCTGTTGCAGATTGTACCGGGCATGGTGTGCCGGGAGCTTTTATGAGCATGCTTGGAATATCTTTTTTAAATGAAATCATTGCTAGGGAAGATATACAAACTGCAAGTCATGTATTAGATGAACTACGTCAGTATGTGATAAAATCACTTCAGCAGAAAGGCGTTTCCGGTGAACAGAAAGACGGGATGGATATTGCTTTTTGTGCGCTGAATGTTAAGACGTTGGAGATGCAGTATGCCGGGGCGAATAATCCTTTGTATATTATAGAGACGGGGGAATCCCCCGTCTCTACAGTACGTGAAATTCGCCCCGACAAAATGCCCGTAGCCATTCACGAGAATATGCCACCCTTTACAAACCATGTTATCCAATTACAAACAGGTGATACGATCTATCTGATGAGCGATGGATATGCAGACCAGTTTGGTGGTCCGAAAGGAAAGAAGTTTTACGAAAAGCAACTGAAAGAAATGCTTACAGTCAACAGTCATTTGTCAATGGAAGAACAGGAAAAAATCCTGAATAATACAATTGAGGATTGGATGTCCAATTATGGAGAAAAATATGAACAGACGGACGATATAACAATTCTGGGAATAATAATATAATTGAATCGCCCCTTGGACATTTTTCTAATGACTATGACGAATAGATATCACTGTGATGGGTATTATACTTTGCGTGGGATACCTTGCCTGCGGCAGGCAAGCTGCTGCTACCTACTACCACTTGTCGAAATGTACAAATTCCTGCCTACGGTAGGTAGGTATCCCGTTTTATGTATAAAATAACTTTATAAAAAATATCGGGCCAATGGCAAAACTAGTTTTAGACCTTCATGACATTTATAATAAAAGATGGGAAATAGATAAGGCTCTACAGGATATTATCGAAGAAGCCGTATTAAATAAGATTGGCCGGATTGAAATAATTCCGGGGAAAGGAAGCGGCCAACTTAAAAAGAAAGTGCTTCGTTTTTTGGAACAAAAAGAAATAAAAAAATTATATCACAGAATAGAAAAAGACAGTAAAAATTTTGGGAAAATCTATGTTTATTTCAAGTTTTAATTTCCAGATTTCTTGTTTTGACGAAGTGATATCAAACGCTGTTGGGCATAAGCAACTTTTTTGTTTTTCGGGTCAAAGAACGGGATCGCCTTGGTAAAATATTCAATGGCTTTTTCGGTTTTTCCTGCTTGTTCAAGCAGGGCAGCCCTGGTTCCGTATAGGTCTCCATAATATTCCCTCATGTAATTGGCCATCCGGTCCCTGTTGTATTGAGGGTTGATAAATACATTCAGTTTAATTTTACTATCATCTATTGTGGAGTCAAGCTTTACTGCATCCGTGTATTTATATGCGGAGAACTGCGGTTCCAGGTGGTAGTTCCTCAAAACTTCCTTTTCAGGATAATAGGTGAAAAAAACCTGGCTGCCATCTTTCAGTTTACTGTCGATAAGTGCATTGATCATGCCGATGTATTTTTGCTGAATGATGTTCCCGTCATAAGGCTGACCATCCTCAAACGGAGCGACAGCCGTGAGAAATCCTTCGACTTCTGCAACGGATTTTTGCATGAACTCAGGATGATGATAGCGAAGCATCTGGATGTACCAACTTCGTTTTAAAAGTAATTCGTCGAGCACAATCAGATCGGGACGTTTTTTTTCTACAGACTGATAATACGTGAGCGGGAAACCAAAAGGGTCCCAGTTGATCATCAGTAACGAGTTTTTGGGCAATGTATTGAAGATATTATCCGAATATTGTTCGCCGAAGTAATAGTTGTGCATATCTACCTTTTTATAATTTTTCCCGATATTGCTTAATGCAAAAACAATCGCTAATGCCGAGCCTGCAATATAAACCGAACCGGGCGCTTTTATCAGTGTCAGCAGGTAAAAGAGACCGGTGGCCATAACTATAGAAAGCGCCATGTATGCAGGGATATATGCAATCGAAACTAAGGCTTCATTTTCTTCGTTGCCGAGAAAATCACGGGTCATATATGACATAACAGGAATAGCCATGATTAAAAAAAACAAGACAAAATAAAATAAGGGTTTATTATTTTTAAATAGTATATAAAGCCCCACAGGAATCAGAATAATATAGATTGAAATAGGCCCGATGAGCGGTAAATCAATTGCATGCCATTGTTCTGGAAGCAATTCTTTGAAGAAAAAAGAAAAAATGGCGCCTGTGTTTTGAGGAACATCTCCCTGAAACTGGTACTGGTGCCTTGTGATCACCCGGATGAAATTTGTGAGATTTTCAGGATTTCCCCAGTCTACCTGAGGATTTTGCATGGATGCAACAGGAAGGTATAAAAAGGGTGTGAGACCCAGTAAAAAACACAGAAATCCTTTTACAAGCAATTTATAGTCTCTTAATAATTTCCATTGTGTTACCAGGATATAGCCTCCGAAGATCGGGATGAGCATGGTAGCCGTTGTGTGGGTTGTAAGAGCAACTCCGATGATGAGGTAAACCATGTAAAAATATTTTTTTTTCAGAGAAGGTTCATCCTGTCTCCTCCAGAGCAGGAATAAAAGTATGAAGAGGCAGATGAAAAAATTATTTACGCCATATACTTCGGCAATGACAGACTGTTCCCATGTCTCATATGCAAGGCTCCAGAACAGGGCGCCGGCGAGCGCTATATTATATCTGATGAGCCTGAGAGTTTTTTCATCCCTCTTTTTCCAAAAATCTGTTTTGATAAATGTGTCTTCTATAAAAAGGACTATGGCATAAAAAAGAACGGCGGCTGCAGCAGCGTCAAAAAAGGCTGACATGATGTTTACCCTGTGGGCTATCGTACCCAAAGGCAATAACGTAAATAGTTTACCGAAAATTGCAAACAGCGGATAACCCGGTTCATGCGGAACACCGAGGAAATATGCGGCTGCAATAAGTTCTCCGGAATCTTCAAGTGTGGTGGTTGGCGCAAGCGTTAAAAGATACAGAATATAACTTATCAGAAAAGCAAGCCCCAAGTAAATAAAGAAAAGAATATTTTTATTTTTTGGAAACTGAATTGGGATATCAGCTTTCTTTTTTATTTCTTTTTGAAGTTTTTTTTTAGGTTTTGCTGTCATGATCTCTATGTTCGGGTTTATTCATTTTTCCCGGTATTCTTTTTCTTGTCTTTATTTGGATTCTGAGGAAAATAATATTTTAAATTTAATGCCAGGTAATTTCCGGATAACGGTGCATATGCATCAGACTTTCCGTAAATTTGGTTGCGGAAATAAAATACAGTGATCATACTGGTTGCATGATATTCATAAAGCAGCCCTAAATAAAAATTACCATATTCTGTATTTCTGTATTCAATACCAAGGTTTCCCAGCAGGGAAGCCTGAAACCATAGGGTGCGTTGTCCGTAATAATGCCGGACGGCTATATCCGAAGGGTAAAAATTCATACAGAAACCAAACGATATATCCGCATAAAAGTCTTTTGCAACACGAACGAATCCAAGCCCCAGCGCAGGGATTTCATAACTGATGAATTTAAGATTATTACTGATAACAGAATCCCGGTCGGTTGTTTTCACATCATACCTTCTCTGGATAAAATTTATGCCGGTTTGCAAAGCAAAATACCTGGTAAAATCGTGCTTGACTTCCATACCGAACAGGTAGCTTGGTTTTTGTTTCACTTCAAGCGTTATGGAGTCTTTGATTACGGTTACATCATGTTTCTGAATAATATTTGATGGTATGATAGGGCTGAAATTAATTCCAAAATACGTGAAATGATAATTCTCCTGCATTTCCTGCGAAAAGCAAATATTGTAAATCAAAAATAATGTCCCCAAAAGGGTCAATTTAGTAAGGAGAATTTTTTTCATATTTATTTTCTGAATTGTAAAAATACAAATTTATTTTAAGTTTAACAATCCGGAAATTTGAAAGTTGGGATGTTTGAACATAATTGAAAAATGTATATATAGAAATTACTTTGTTGAATTCAAAAAAATTACATATCTTTGCAAAAAGGATTCCTTGAAACAAGGAATTCTTTTTATTTTATATTCTGAAAACAGAAACTTAAAAAACTTAAAAAATGCCTACTACGTATTTAACAAAAGAAGGATTAAAAAATCTTCAGGAAGAGCTGGAACATCTGATGTCAGTCGAAAGACCTGCTATCTCAAGGCAAATAGCCGATGCCAGGGATAAAGGCGATTTGTCTGAAAACGCAGAATATGAAGCGGCCAAAGATGCACAGGGTATGCTGGAGATGAAGATTTCCAAATTGCAGGATATTTTGCAGAATTCCAGACTTATTGACGAAACAAAGATAGATACGGATAAGGTTCAGATCCTTAATAAAGTAAAAATTAAAAACCTGAAGACGAATGCGATTATGGTTTATACCTTAGTTTCTGAAAGAGAAGCAGACCTCAAGAACGGAAAGATATCTGTATCAACTCCTATTGCAAAAGGACTTATCGGAAAAAAAGTAGGCGATGTAGTTAAAGTGCAGGTGCCATCGGGTGTTGTTGATTTCGAGATCATTGAAATTTCTGTATAGGAGCACAATAATCTAAGTGAAAAATGAATAACGAATAATGAACAATTGAATAACGAATGAAGAAGTAAATAAAATCACAAATCACACATTTCGACTTCGCTCAATGTGACGATAATCCTAAATCCTAAATCCTAAATAATAAAATTGAATCATGCCAACATTGTTCACAAAAATCATAAAGGGTGAAATACCATCCTATAAAATAGCGGAAGATGATAAATATTTTGCTTTTCTCGACATTTATCCCTTGACAAAAGGCCATACCTTAGTTATCCCGAAGATTGAGAATGATTATATATTTGATCTGAATGACGACCTGCTTTCAGGACTTATGCTTTTTTCCAAACGGGTAGCAAAAGCTATTGACAAATCTGTAGATTGCAAGAGGGTGGGCATTGCGGTAATAGGGCTTGAAGTACCTCACACGCATATTCACTTAGTTCCGATAAACAATATTTCCGACCTGAGTTTTACAAATAAAAAGTTAACTCTTGCCAAACAGGAATTGACTGAAATCGCTGAAAAGATTCGTAATGCATTTGTATAATTTTTACCGTTATGAAAAAATTCGTATTTTTCCTGTTCATGGTATCGGTTGTTTTTAGTTGTTCCAAAAAAACACACAACGAGCCTGATACTTCAAATAAAATAAGTTTTGCCAGTGATATGGAGTGTATTGATTGCTGGAAAAATTCCAATACGCTTAAGCCGGGTATCGCACATTCCGGTCAGTATGCATCTAAACTTGATTCCGCGACGGAATACAGTTATGGTTTTGCACAGGATTTTAAAAATATTGATTTAAAAAAAATAAACAAAGTAACCGTAAAAGTCTGGGGATATTTTCCTGAACCCGATATTAAGGCACAGCTTGTTGTTTCTATTGATTCTGCAAACAAAAGTAAAAACTGGTATGGCTTTAAGCTGGAAGATGCGATAAAAACCCCAAAGCAATGGACTGAAGTAAATTTCCCGGTTTTTTTGCCTCCAACCTGTTTACCGGGCGATGTGCTTAAAGTTTATGTGTGGAACCGTGATAAATTCACGTTCTTTATTGACGACCTTGAATTGGTTATGGAATAAAGGAATTATATTTTAACACCGATTATCAGTATATCATCTAATTGTTCAAGCTCTCCTTTCCATTGATTGAACGTAACATCGAGGATTGCTTTTTGCACATCCATGGGTCTGTCGCTGATTTTAAGAAGGAGTTCCTTAAACCGGTTCAATTTGAATTTTCTGTTGTTTTTCCCGCCAAACTGGTCAATAAAACCATCAGAGAAAATATAAGCAGAGTCGCCTTTGTTTACCGGGATTTTATGATTTGTAAATGGAGTGGATTGCGTATCCGATATTCCGATAGGCATTTTATCTCCTTTAAATTCAAACAGTTGGCAGTTGGCAGCAGTAGTTGGTAGTTGGCAGTTGGTAGTTGGCAGTTCCGGCGTTTCACTGCCTACTGCTACTGCCTCCTGCTGCTTTTTAATTACCCACAGTGGATTATTCGCCCCGGCATATTCGATACTGTTATTTTCCCTGTCAATAACTAAGATTGCAATATCCATCCCGTCTTTTGTTTCGTCGAACTCGGATGAATGCTGTAACGATTTAACTAAGTTTTCGCGAAGCGTATTTAAAATTTCGCCAGGTAATAAAATATTTTTTTCGTTAATGATCTCATTCAGGAAAGTCATACCGATTATACTCATGAATGCTCCGGGTACACCGTGGCCTGTGCAGTCTGCAGCAATGATGACCGATTTATTCTGAATGTTGCTTACCCAGTAAAAATCTCCGCTCACAATATCGCGTGGCCGGAAATAGCAGAACCCGTCTTTTAATACCTGCTGCAACTTCAGTTTGTCGGGTAACAATGCGGTTTGTATCCTCTTTGCATAATGAATGCTGTCCGTTATATCATTTTTCTGCCTGAATATTTCGTCTCGTTGGTTTACTGCAATATTTCTTTGTTTTTCTATTTCATTTCTTTGCGTTTCTATTTCAGATTTCTGCACCTCGATTTCATCCCGCTGCGCTGTAATTTCTTCTTTTTGTTGCAGTATTTCTGCATTCTTCAGAGTGAGTGTCTCATTTGCTTTTTTCTTTATCTTGTAACGGTTTAACAAATTATATAATAATAAAAACCCAAGGAATAAAACAACGATTAATGAAAAAATGTACATTCTCTGTTTTTGAACTTCCACTTCTTTTTTTTGTATTTGCGATTCTTTTAACTTCAGCTCTTGGTTTTTTCTTTCAGTTTCAAATTCCGTATTTAATTTCTCAATATTGTTACTTATATTGATATCGTAAATGGAGTCATGATATATTAAAAATGATTTAAAGTATTTAACAGAGTTTGCATAATCTTTTAATGTGTCGTAAACCTTATATAAATCGCGGTAGTTATCTTCCAGGATCGTAATATCCCCGGTTTTTAATGCAAGCGAATTTGACTTAAGGCTGTATTTTATGGCATCATTATATTTGCCTTGTTTTATAAGACATTTTGCTATATCGTTATTGACCAAGGCCGATAAATTATGTTCCTGGTATGTGTCGTACATTTCAAGCGCCGCCCGTAAACAAAAAAAGGCTTTGTTGAACTCATTAAGCCCGGTATAGCAATTCCCGATGTTTGCAAGACATTGGGCAATATTGATATTGTCTTCATATTTTTCAAAAATGGTTTTAGCATTGGTAAGATAATTGATGCCTTTTTTCCATTCCTTTTTCAGCTTGTAAGTAGTGCCGATATTCATCAGATTGGTAGCCATGATTTGTTCATCGTTCATTTTAATGCTCATGTCGTACGACTGCTGGAAAAAATTTATGGCTTCATCGTATTTATCCAAGTAAAAATATAATCGTCCCAGGTTGCCGTAAACCATGGTTAGACCATGAATATTTTTTTGTGATTCAAAAATTTTTAATGTTTTCGTGAAATAATCAATGGCTTTTTCAAAATTTTTCTTGTACATATAAATATTTCCGATATTGCCGTAACATTGTCCGATCCGCACGGAATCTTTTAAGATCATACTTCTTTTCAGCGCCTGTTCATGGTAGTTGAGAGCCGCATTAAAATCTTCATTATCGGATGAAATTATACCCAAAACAATAAGAAAATCAATCTCGCTCACCATTGAATTATTTTTTTTTGCAAGTTGAAGCCCTTTTAAACCATAGTATAACGCCTGTTTGGGAGAAGTCTCCTGGTAATGATTGGTGAGTTTTAAATAAGATTTAATTTTAATCGAATCAATATCAGAATTCAGTAGATTTTTCAAACTATCAACGTTTTCAGCCTGAATTTGAAAAGGAATAATGAATAGGGCAAAAAGTAATAAAATGAAAAATGCCTTCATATTGTGTGAATAGATAATAGTGTAAACTTAAATATTTTTTTTAAAATGATTTTCTAATTCAACATTTAAAATTTTTTAATTAAATAGATCCGTTTTGTTTTCTTCGTTATCCTGAATCTGTCGTCAATACGGTAACCCATCAACCATACAATTTTATGGTCTGAAACAAGGATCCAGCTATTTTGTTTTTCAATCAGGGAGATTTTATTGTCTATGAAAAAGTCGCTGATTTTTTTTCTTCCTTTCATCCCCAACGGATAGAAAAAATCTCCGTCATGCCATTTTCGTAGAATCAGGGGGAATTTTAATTTGTAATAATCAAGACAGGCTGTTTCGTTTGTTTTCGGAATTTTAAATTCTTTTTCAAAGGACGTTTTTGTAAAAACCAATCCCACAGGATTACTTAATTTTTTGGTATTTTCAGTAATTTTATAAATTGTTTTTGTGTTTTTATTTAAAGGGGCAATAATCAGGTTTTCTCTGTCTTTCAGCAACTGGTGGCTTGCAGAATAAATCATTTTACCGGAACCGGAATCCATAGTCGAAATAATATCCTTAACCTGGTGCGGATTGAAATTATATTCCTTTATTATTTCAAAAAGATAGGTCGCTAAAGGCGAAAGTTTTTTCAATTTCAAAATATTTAAATAGATGTGATTTCCGGAAGGTTTAACGATTTGTCGTTTCTTTTTATCAATTTCAGAATTGTAGATTTTTTCTGCATCATTAATATTTTGAATCGTATCGGGAATAGTCTGCTCAAACCCCGGATTAATATCTTTCAATGCGGGAATCACTACATGCCGGATTTTATTCCGGGCATATTTCAGCAGGTAATTGCTGGAATCTTCCCTGTATGTTAATGTATTCTCAGTGCAATAGGTTATGATATTTTCTCTTGTGGCAAACAGGATGGGACGAACAATCTTTTCTGCTTTCGGTGCAATCCCGGTAAGCCCTTTTATTCCGGTTCCCCGGGTAATATTTAGAAGAAAGGTTTCAATAGAATCATTTTGATTATGGGCTGCTGCAATATAATCGTAACCCTTCCGGATCCTTATTTTTTCGAACCACGCATAACGAAGTTCCCGGGCAGCCATTTGAACTGAGATTCCTTTTTGAGAGGCATACTTTTCAGTATGAAATTTTTTTGTGAAAAAGGGAAGGTTATAATTTTTTGATAAGGATCTTACAAATTCTTCATCCTGTTCCGATTCATCTTCTCTGAGTAGAAAATTGCAATGTGCCACAGCGCATTTATATTTTGCCTTAATGAAAAGATCAAGCATTACAACAGAATCTATACCGCCGCTTACGGCTAAAAGAATGTTGTCGTTTTTTTCAAAAAGATTGAAATTTTGAATGTAATTTTTAAAATCCGAAAGCATAAAAAGTTACCCGTATTTTATCTGGATTTCATATAAACCTGTACCTGTATGCGTGAAAAAAATTTTCTTGTCAAATCAAAAGTAAAAGTAGTAAACTTAGTGAATAAATGCAATTTTTATTTATCTTTGACTTATGGGGTGAGGTTGTTATTTGTTTTCTCAAGGTATAAAAACAAAACGAACTTGCCTTTTGCTTACTTGGAAAAAACGGACAAATTGACCACCTCACGGTGGAGTAAATTGACCACCCTCTTAGCCGGGAGAAATTGACCCGCAAAAAAGTGACATAAAAATTCTTAAGCCGGAGAAAACTGACCCCCTTTCGGCCGGAGTAAATTG
>JACREX010000231.1 GCA_016212695.1 Bacteroidia bacterium | reverse complement strand
GCGTGAGCCACGTTGTGGCAACGCTACTCATCGTGGGCTAAAGCCCGCTATTCGTGAGTGTTTTGACTTACCCCGACCTTAAGGTCGGGGTAATTGATAAAACAAAGAAATACCACGGGTTTAGCCCTTCATTAAAAAAAATTACCGAAGTATTGTAAGAAGACAATCAATTTTATAGATGGATATTTAGACGACCTTTGTAAATTTGTATGTAATAAATGATCGTTTTATTTTTATTTTTTTATTTTTGCTAAGATAAATTTGGTATTTGAAGCAAACGGAACGTGATGTTATCTAAAAATATAATTGCCCTGATTGCAGGTATGATTTTGTTTCTTGTATTTCATACCTCTGTATATTCAGGCACGGAAGAAGAGGTTGCCGCTCCTGACAGCGCTGCTGCTAAAAGCGAAGAGGGAAAATTTAAACCCGGGCCTTTTATTATGGAGCATATTCAGGATGCACATGAATGGCATATCGCACAATTCGGACACACTCACATCACAATTCCATTACCGGTAATTTTAATAAGCAGAAGCGAAAAAAATAAAGGCCTGCATATTTTCATGTCGTCGAAATTTCATCATGGCGAATCAGTTTACAATGGATTTAAAATTGAACGGGAAGGAAAACTCAAAGGAAAGATTGTTGAAGTAACTTCCGATGGAAAAGTGGATGAAGCCGCTCCGTTGCCCATAGATATTTCGATAACCAAAAATGTCCTTGCTTTGTTCATCAGCGTGATATTAATATTATGGATTTTTATTTCTGTTGCCAACACCTATAAAAAACGGGTAGGCAAAGCGCCGAAAGGATTGCAGTCGTGGATTGAACCCCTTATTATTTTTGTTCGCGACGACATTGCCAAACCCTCGATAGGAGAACACAGGTATGAAAAATATCTACCCTTCCTGTTATCGGTTTTTTTCTTTATATTTATAAATAACCTGCTGGGATTGGTTCCTATTTTCCCGGGTGGAGCAAACCTTACCGGAAACATTGCAGTAACTATGACATTGGCATTATTTACATTTTTTATAACCACATTCAGCACGAATAAAGGATATTGGATACACATTGTAAACGCACCCGGAGTTCCCTGGTGGCTTAAGATACCGTTGCCTCTTATGCCGGTTGTCGAACTTATAGGAGTGATTACAAAACCCTTTGTTTTAATGATCCGTCTTTTTGCAAATATCACGGCGGGCCATATCATAGTACTGGGATTTTTCTGCCTGATATTTATTTTCGGAGCCATGAGTATTTGGGCAGGTTACGGGTTTTCAGTATTATCAGTATCTTTCACAGTCTTTATGGGTTTGCTGGAATTATTAGTGGCATTTATACAGGCGTATGTATTCACCCTGCTTTCAGCGTTGTATTTCGGGATGGCGCAGGTGGAAGAGCATCATCATTAGGGGTTTGAAAAGTTTGACCCTTCGGCTTTCCCTTCGACAGGCTCAGGGTGGCAGCTCAGGGCAAGAGTTTAAAGTTTGAAGTTGAAAGTTTGAAAGTTGAAAAGAAAAAGGCACACAAAGGCCATTGATCCTGTCGAAATGGTCGATGTGTGGCTATTAAAAAGAAAAGTTTTGTTTTATTAATTAAATAAATAGTTCAATTATGATTACTTTATCTATCATTTTACAAGCAGTAGCAGAGTTTGCCCCAATGGCAAAAATGGGTGCCGGAATCGGCGCAGGTCTTGCAACAATCGGCGCAGGTATCGGTATTGGCAATATCGGAAGAGGCGCACTGGAAGCTATTGCCCGTCAACCTGAATCCATCGGCGACATCCGTTCAAACATGATTATCGCCGCCGCTCTTGTTGAAGGGGTTGCTTTCTTTGCCATTGTAGTTTGTTTGCTTATTCTTTTCATTTAAGAAAAGATTATTCCTCCTGCAAAAACGGTTGGTTGAGCGGGAGGAATTTAGTTTGAAGTTTAAAGTTTGAAGTTTTTTAAAGCGGGCTGTGGTACGAATGCAGACGGCCGTTTAAATAAAACAAAATTAAAAATTTAAAATTATGGAATTAGTAACCCCGGGAATAGGCTTGGTATTTTGGATGCTGGTTTCTTTCGGTATATTGTTATTCCTGTTGAAGAAATTCGCATGGAAGCCGGTGTTGGACATGCTTAAAGAAAGAGAAAGCTCCATAGAAAAAGCATTGCAGTCTGCCGAAAGGGCCAAAGAAGAAATGGCGCGCCTCCAGGCAGACAATGAAAAGATCATTAATGAAGCCAAGTTCGAAAGAGACAAGCTGATAAAAGAAGCCCGCGAAACCAAGGAACAACTGATTGGCGAGGCAAAAACAGAGGCCCAGAAAGAAGCCCAGAAACTTATGGAAAATGCCCGTCAGACCATAGAACAGGAAAAATTTGCCGCTGTTAAAGAAATCAAAAACCAGGTAGCCACGCTCTCTGTCGGCATTGCAGAAAAAATACTACGCAAAGAGCTTGCTACTGAAAACAAGCAAAAAGACTTTATTGACGGTTTATTGAAAGATGTAAAATTAAATTAATTCCCGGATTATAATTTTAAACGGACATGAGTTATAGCAGAATACCAGTACGATACGCCAAAGCGCTTTTTTCCCTGGCAAAAGAAAAGAACCTGCTGGATGTTTTCAAAAAAGACATGGAAATAGTTTCTTCCTCCTGTTCTGTTGCACAATTCAAATCATTTCTGCAGAGCCCGGTAATCATGACTTCAAAAAAAGAAGCCGTGATCAACGATATTTTCAAACCTCTTGTAAACGGAAAGACATTAGATTTTTTACTTCTTATCGTTAAAAATAAAAGAGAAGTTTTTTTACCGGATGTGTCCCGCAATTTTATTGATATGTACAGGAACCACAAAGGTATTAAAAGCGTTACGTTCACCAGCGCTTATGAGATTGACTGCGTATTAAAAAATCATATTGTAGATACAGTTAAAAAATATTACCCGGCAGAAATTGAGCTTCATCAAATTGTTGAAAAAGACATTATCGGCGGATTCGTTTTGAAAATAGACGACCTGCAGTATGATGCCAGTATTTCGACGAAGCTAAAAAAGATGAAGAGGACATTAACAGAGGGCGCTAGTGATAAAAAATAAGCAGAAATTTAATCTGTATTTTACATACAACGTTGAATAATGAACGCTTCGATACATCTCAGCGCAGGTATTGAACAAGGAATATCGAATGATGAAGTGAATGATAAAATATAATTCGTTATTCATCATTCCTCGTTCGTTATTCGATATTTTGAATTTTAAAAATTACACAAACAAACATAAAAAGATATGGCAGAAATAAAACCCGCAGAGGTTTCCGACATTCTGAAAAAACAATTGGAAGGTTTTAAAAGCGAAACCGAACTTGAGGAAGTGGGGATCGTTCTCCAGGTTGGCGATGGCATTGCACGCATTTACGGATTAACCAATGTGCAATCGAACGAAATGATTGAGTTCGACAGCGGCGTTACGGGAATCGTTCTCAACCTCGAAGAAGACAATGTAGGCGCTGTTCTTCTCGGCCCTTCGGAAAAGATAAAAGAAGGCGACACGGTAAAAAGAACCAAGCGCATTGCATCAATTAAAGCCGGTGAAGGATTGCTCGGAAGGGTTATCAATACGCTGGGAGAACCGATTGATGCCAAGGGCCCCATTACGGGTGAACTTTATGAAATGCCGCTCGAAAGAAAAGCGCCGGGTGTTATTTTCCGCCAGCCGGTAAATGAGCCGCTGCAGACCGGCATAAAACCCATTGATGCCATGATCCCGATTGGCAGGGGACAGCGGGAACTCATCATCGGCGACCGGCAGACCGGTAAGACTGCTATTGCCATTGATACTATTATTAACCAGAAAGAATTTTACGATAAAGGCAAGCCGGTTTATTGTATTTATGTCGCTATAGGGCAGAAAGGATCAACGGTTGCAAATATTCACAAGACGCTCGAAAAACACGGCGCGTTGCCCTATTCGGTTATTATTTCTTCTACGGCATCAGATCCGGCGGCTCTGCAATTTTATGCCCCTATGGCAGGTTGCGCTATAGGAGAATATTTCAGGGATACAGGCCGCCCTGCATTGATCGTGTATGACGATCTTTCAAAGCAAGCAGTGTCGTATCGCGAAGTTTCCCTGTTACTCCGCAGGCCTCCGGGACGCGAAGCCTATCCGGGAGATATTTTTTATCTACACTCAAGATTGTTAGAAAGAGCGGCAAAGGTTATTAATTCTGATGAGATCGCTGCAAAGATGAATGATCTTCCCCATGTTTTAAAAAAGATTGTAAAAGGAGGCGGTTCGCTCACCGCATTGCCTATCATCGAAACACAGGCCGGCGACGTTTCCGCATATATTCCTACTAATGTTATTTCAATCACAGACGGCCAGATTTTTCTTGAATCGAACCTGTTCAACTCCGGTGTGAGGCCGGCTATTAATGTGGGAATTTCAGTATCACGCGTGGGCGGTAATGCGCAGATCAAGTCCATGAAAAAAATTGCCGGCACGCTGAAGCTCGACCAGGCTCAGTACCGGGAATTAGAAGCATTTTCAAAATTCGGTTCTGATCTGGATGCGGCCACCAAAGCTGTACTCGAAAAAGGAGCGCGCAATGTTGAAATATTAAAGCAGGGACAGTATCAGCCCATGCCGGTCGGAAAGCAGATAGCCATTATTTATTGCGGCACCAAAGGTTTATTAATGGATGTCCCGGTTAAAAAAATCCGTGAATTTGAAGCAGAACTCTTAGATTATCTTGAAAGAAATCACAAAGATGTGACCGAAACTCTTGCCTCCGGAAAACTTGATGATGCTATTTTAGAAACAATAGAAAAAGCGGCAAAAGAAATTGCTTTAAGATTTATTGTTAAGTAATTATGTCTGGCATTTGGCTAAATACTATACTAAAAACGGGATAAATTTGCACACTATTTTAAAATCAAAATGAATAATGAACAACGATTAACGATATATGATTTAAGAAGTTTAACGGCCAGCATTTACTTCGTATATCTTTAATCGTTAATCATCAATCGTTAATCAAAATGGCTTAATTTATACCAAGCAAAGAATAAAAGAGAATGGGAAACCTTAAGGAA
This sequence comes from Bacteroidia bacterium, assembly GCA_016212695.1. GTDB lineage: Bacteria > Bacteroidota > Bacteroidia > Bacteroidales > GWF2-35-48 > GWF2-35-48. The sequence goes on along the minus strand of JACREX010000231.1, from coordinate 8,955 downwards.
ATACGAATCAGAATCGCTTCGGTCTCATCAACAAAGCAGATCACCAGCGCCATGAAAATGGTATCTGCCGCCAAGCTGAGAAAAGCGCAGGATGCCATTGTACAGATTCGCCCGTATGCAGACAAGCTGATCGAGATATTGGTTAATCTTAGTGGAAGCCTTGATACGGCTGAAGAAAATCCCTATTCAAAACAGAGGCAGGTAAACAAGGTTCTTATTGTACTGATCACTTCAAACAGGGGATTGTGCGGGGCTTTTAATTCCAATGCCATAAAAAGAGCCGTTGGCCTGGCCCATAATGAATATGCGGAACAGTTTAAAAATAAAAAATTAAGTTTTATAGCGATTGGTAAAACCGGCCATAATTTCCTTAAGAATAAAAAATACAATATTGCCGGCGCGTATAACGAAATTTTTGACAGGCTCACGTTTAAGAATGTCTCCGCCATTGCAGACACCATTATGCAGGCTTTTGTAAAGGGCGAGTTCGATAGAGTCGATATGGTTTACAACCAGTTTAAAAATGCCGCAACGCAATTACTGATTACAGAGCAGTTTCTTCCCATCCGGATTGATACAGGCAAAAAGTCAACGATTGCAGATTATATTTTTGAGCCGTCCAAAGAATATATTGTAAAAGATTTAATCCCGAAATCGTTAAAAATACAAATTTATAAAGCGTTGCTCGATTCCAATGCAGCCGAGCACGGAGCCCGCATGACAGCCATGCACAAGGCAACCGATAACGCCACCGAGATCATACGACAGTTGCGCCTGACCTACAATAAAGAACGCCAGTCGTCCATCACCAAGGAAATACTTGAGATCGTGAGCGGCGCAGAAGCTCTGAAGGGCTGATTTTATCTTCATTATACAATAAAACAGGTTTCATAAATTAACCGGGCACACTATTTGTATTTCGATAAACGTTAATCAGTAAAACAAGCCATTATGAAAACGCTATTGTCTGTTATTGTGCTGATAACAGGATGGTTTGCAAAACAAGCCGATCATACTGAAAAAATCACATTGCCTGCCTTCAAATCCGGTGAAACATTAAAATACAGCCTGCATTACGGTTTTTTTGACGGCGGGATCGCTTATTTGAATATTGATGAAAAAACAGTTGACGGCCGCAGGATGTTTCATGCAAAAGCCTTTGCCCGGACATCCGGGATCACCGATAAAATCTATAAAGTTAGAGATATGTACGAATGTTATATGGATCCGGAAACCTGCCTCCCGATAAAATCGATCCGGAATGTAAAAGAGGGAAATTACAGGCAATATAACGAGGTGGTGTATAACCTTGACGAGCAAAAAGCCATAAGCCAGAGATCCGGCGAACACAAGGTTCCAATGGATATACAGGATATTGTTTCTTCATTTTATTATGCGAGAAATTCACTGTTCGCTAATTTAAAAGCAGGCCAGGTGATCGCTATGAATACTTTTTTTGACGACAGGATATATCCTTTGAAAATCCGCTTCCGGGGTGATGAAACCATTGAAAGCCGTTTCGGAAAGATCAATTGCCTCAGGTTCTCGCCCGAAGTGGAGCCCGGCCGTGTATTTGACACAAAAGACGACTTAGACGTATGGATTTCGAACGATGAAAATTATATTCCCATCCGGATACAGTTGAATCTATTTGTCGGCTCTGTAAAATGCGATCTGGTTGAATACGCCGGGTTGCAGAAAAACCTGAAGAAATCCGAAGATTAAACCCGTATTTATTTTTTGTAAAAAGAAGAAATTCGTGAAATCTTTTATAATACTTGACAGATTTCATTATTTTTGCAAAAGAGAATAAACGCGGAACAGACATTATTGATATATGAAAAGTAAAGCATCCCTGCGGCGACTTATCCTTTCCAATTTCAAACTCGACGTGCTTCTTGTCATCAGCCAGGCCATCAACGAAAATTTACCTACCGAAGAATTATTTTACAAGTTTGAAAACCTGTTGCGCAATGACCTCAACATAGGGAAAGTGCTTGTTTTTTCGTATAATAATGAAAAGTGGGAATGCGCCCTTGCTTCAGGTTATTCTGTGGATACCGCCACAACCGAACGATTGGAAAAAGACCTGGCGCGCTATACCGAAATAGCCAATATAATTTCCATTAATCACCCGGTTCTGTGCGTGTTTGATGTGATTATCCCGGTGTTTCATAAAAATAAAGTTCTTGCTTATGTTTTAATCGGTGATATAGAAGAGGAACGGGAAGGCGTGAGCCCGACCATCAAACATCTGCATTTTGTTCAGACGCTTGCAAACCTGATTATTGTCGCCATTGAGAACAAGCGGCTTCACCAGGACAATCTGCGGCAGGAGGCCATGCGAAAGGAGCTTGAACTGGCGTCAAAAATGCAGGCCATGCTTATTCCCAGTTCGGAAAGCCTGCCGGATAACAATAAGCTGTTTGTTTCTGCCTATTACCTTCCGTATTCAGGCGTAGGAGGGGATTATTATGATGTAGTAAAACTGACTGACGACGAATACGGATTCTGTATAGCCGATGTATCGGGCAAAGGTATTTCCGCAGCTATATTAATGTCGAATTTCCAGGCAAACCTTCGCGCATTGTTCACATCACGGGCTTCGCTGAAGCTGATTGTTACCCGGCTAAACTGGCTTGTGATGAATAATGCACACGGAGAAAAATTCATTACGCTTTTTATAGCAAAGTATAACAGCATCACGCGTACATTAGAATATATCAATGCAGGTCATAATCAGCCGGCGCTTTTCAGGGCTGAAACAAAAACAATTGAATACCTCAGCCTCGGATGCATTGGCGTCGGGATGTTCAACAATATTCCTGCCATCATTGAGGGCGCCGTTACTACGGGCAAGGATGATAAATTAATTTGTTATACCGACGGCCTTGTGGAAACAGAAAATGAAAAGCAGGAAGAATTTGGCACCGAAAATATGGAGCGTTGTATTCTTAATGGGAAACGGGTTGATAAGATTATTCATGATATGATATCGGAACTCGATAAATTTAAAGGTTCCAATGTCTATGCAGACGATATCTCCATTCTGGGCATTGAGTTTTATTAACCCGGTTTAATTGCACTCACAATATCAACAGGCAGCGAATACAGCGATAGTTCTTCAACGTCTGCAATTTCAAAACCGCAATCAGAGAGCATTTCTTTAGCAAATATCGGACGGCAGTCGGCCAACGAAGGAAATTTCTCGTGCACCCATTCATACAGTAGAACCGCATTGTTTTCTTTTCTGCGCGACAGGGACAAAACAACGATCCTGCCGTATTTTTTCAACACTCTTTTGCATTCATTCAGGACAACCGGAATTTCTTTTGTCGGGAAAAACTCCAGCGTAAAGCTCAGCAATACCGCATCAAACGAACCATCTGAAAAATTCAGTTTTGTGGCATCCGCACACTGCAACTCCACCCGGCTCAGCAAACTTTCTTTTCTGATTTTTTCCCGCGTTATTTTCAACATCTCAGGAGAAATATCAATGCCGGTAACCTTCCCGGAATCTCCTATTTTACGGGCAATTGAAATAATATCCTGTCCTGTGCCGAACCCGATTTCTAAAATATTTTCTCCCGCTATAGGCGATAATTTTTTAATCCCTGCTTCTTTGTATTTCTTTTTAAAAGGACCGGTGAGAGAATCATACCATTTACTTAATTTGTCATAAGATTTTCTGGCATCGTCAGGAGCCCGGTAAACATCTGTCATAAAATTTTTTGTTTCCTGATCCGGAATTCCTGTCTGCCGATAAGGCAGGTTTTTTGCACGCGTCCATATTTCTAAAATTAAAACGAGCGGAATCAGCACGGGCAAGGCAAAAAATGAATAAGCAAGCATGCCCCATAAGGTCAGAAGAAAAACATTGAATAATTTTTCGTTGATCACGGAAAAGTTCGACATAAACAGCATTACCACCACTACCGCCATCCAGTAGAAAATTATTCCGATCACAATCAGCAGGACTGTTCGTCTGTACCGGAGAAGAGAACAAAAAAATCCCAATACCGGGGAAAGAAAAATACTGAATAAAACAAGAGGAACTAACAGGGAAAAATTTTCCCTGATAACCGTGTTCATCGGGAAATCCCGGAGCCACAGGGAACCGATCAGGGAAAAAATAGTGATAAGAAGTACAAAGAACAGCGATCCGGCACAAAGCAATACAAAACCCTTACATGAGTTTTTAAAGACCATGGCTTTTCGGATGTGAAACCCCGGATGCATTATTTTATTTTTTATTAATGATCTCTTTGGGATTTGAAATGTTTCCCCAACCCACCGGGTATTTAATTACAAGATCGGTTTTTTCATTGGGACCATCCTTGACAAAAACACGTTCAAATTCTTCTTTGCCATCGGTAATAAATAACTGCCCGTCGAAACTGATAATCAGAAATTCTTCTTTTTTTATCAGCAGGTTTTCTTTTTTACCGCTGTTGAAATCCCTGTAATATTGAATCTTTCCATTAGGCGGAATCAGGGTGAGCGTATTTTCTTTAAAAGCTTTTTTCAAGGCATCCTTTTTCTTTTTATTTAATGAATCGGGGATAATCCGCCCTTCATTAATTTCATCTCTCCGGGGCGCATTGTGTATGCCATATTGGTTGGGATAAACCACTTTCCAGTAGTCGCCCAGGTCAACCCCGAGTTGTCTGGAAGTTTTGTTTTTAATGGTGATTTTTGCAAGGAAAGACGGGGTGGAGCTATGAAGATACAACATTTTGTCAATATACACATCGGCAAGTTTTCCTTCGTAATAAAGGTGCTGGTCAATCTGCTGCTTTTTAATTTTTGTTTGGGAATAGCAATAAAAATTTGTCAGAAACAGAAGCAAAACGAAATACCATTTCATAGTTATTAAGTTTTTGAATCTTTGAAAAACAGACAACCGGATTACGGTTTACTGGTTTCGGTTTTAAATTTTTCCTGTATCCTGTCGCCGGTAAGGTGTTTCAGGCAATCAACCGCTTCGCAGGAATTTTCGCCATAGTCCACATACACTTTCCCGATTTTTTTTGCAACCGCAATGGCTCTTTTATTCAGGTGTTCGCTTCTCTGGCCCATCATCATCAGGGCATTGTTCATGGCGTCCCTCACAAAATTTTCTTCGTCATGAATATTTTTTTCTATGATATCCAGATAGGGTTCAAAGAAACCATCCTCAATTTTTTTATCGTCGCGGGCAATATGATATAATAGTGCATATCCGCACCTTCTCACCACATGATCGTCGCTGGATGTCCATTCCACGGCTTTGTCCTTGGCAAAAGCGGTTTTGCAAACCAAGTTGCTGCAAAAACTGTGAGACAGTTGCCAGAAGTCAACATCTTTTACCTGCTTTTCAATTTGTTCCTGCGTCACTTCTTTGGGATTATCAATGATAGTTGAAAGAACTAAGGCGTCGTAGATGAGGGTATCCCATAGTTCGGTGGCAAGCTCATGATTTTTGCCGATCTGTTTCCCTATTTCTTTAAGCTTAGAGAGCCCTATTCCGAAGCTTTTAAAGTTAAGCCCTTTCGATTTTTTCAGATGTTCGATTCCCTTCTCATCTTTATTGGATTCGAGAAGTTTTAAAATGTCATTTATGTTCATAGATGATATTATTTATCCCTGTTTACCGTATAATTTACAAGTTCTGTTAATGATTTTCTGGCCTGATTATCAGGAAAACCCTGAAGTATAGCGAGCGCTTTTTCTTTAAATTCAAACATGATTTTGGATGCATATTCCATCCCGCCGTTTTGCATAACCATTTCGATTACACTATTCACTTTTTTCTTATTCTTGTTATGATTTTTAACAACATTGATCATATAGAGCCTGTCGGATTTGTCAACTTTATTAAGGACATGGATTAGCGGAAGCGTTAATTTTTTTTCTTTGATATCATTACCCGACGGCTTACCGGTAAAATTATTTTTCTGATAATCGAAAAGATCGTCTTTCAACTGGAATGCCATGCCTACATATTCTCCGAACAATTTCATTTGTGCAATGGCGGCATCGTCCGCTTTTACGGATTTAGCGCCGCAAGCACAACATGCTGCAATAAGGGCGGCAGTTTTTTTCCGGATGATGTCAAAATAAATTTCTTCCGAAACATTCAGCCGCCGCGCTTTTTCTATCTGAAGAAGTTCTCCTTCGCTCATTTCCTTAACTGCTTCGGATACGATCTCAAGCAGTTCATATTCTTTTTTACTGACAGCCAGCAGCAATCCTTTTGATAAAAGAAAATCACCGACCAGGACAGCGATCTTATTTTTCCACAATGCATTTATAGAGAAAAATCCGCGGCGTTCGTAGGCATCGTCAACAATATCATCGTGTACGAGGGTGGCCGTATGAAGCAGTTCGATCATGGCGGCGGCGGTGAAAGTGGAATCATTGATCTCTCCGTTGAGCCGGGCAGAGAGAAATACAAACATGGGCCGCATCTGTTTCCCTTTTCTGCGCAGGATATAATGAATGATAATATCCAGCAGGGATACAGGGCTTTTAACAGACGCCCTGAAGAAGGGTTCAAACTTCTTCATTTCCTCTGCAATGGGAGCTTTTATGATGTCTGAAGATGACATTTAATAGCAAAATCAACAATCAAAAATAATATAAAAGTTCGATATTCCGGCAGTAATTTTACAAAATAAGCGTTTTGCCGGTATCTGTTATACTATGCCGGACATAAACGCAAGTTAGAGGTAATGTAATCAGAATAGATTATTTTATACAGATTTGGAGAAACTAAAGAAGGATGGGATATTTTTGAGAAGGATACAAATTATTTTGGTTTTTTGATTCAACGAAAAAATTATTAATTTTGTCATTATGAATATTAGAGAATTAAATAAACGAAAAGTTCTGATTGTCAGAATTGACAAATCATTGAACAAATACAACAATATTGTATTATTTCCTGAAAAATTGGAAAAAGCCAATGAAATGTTACGGAAAGTTGGCTTGCCGAAACAAATTTTAACAAGGTAAAAATACTTTAGCCATCAAAGTAAACTATAATATATAAGGGTTATGAATACTCAACATTTAAAACAATTGGAAATAATGAGTAACTTATTTCTTGTCCCGAATGACAAATTAGACGAGATAAACAATTTTATTGAATATCTATTATTTAAAACAAAAGCTGTTGCTGAAAAAAAGCCTTTAAGCATCAGGGGAATCTGGAAAGGCAAAGGCTTTGAAAATTCAGATATAGAAACAGAACTGGCTATATTACGCAAAGAAATTCAACATAGCATAGACAACAAAAAAATTTAGTATGGATTTTAGCGGTGATTATGAAAAACTTAATAAGATTTGACTGGGCTTTGAAAAGATTATTGAGAAACAAAGCTAATTACAAAGTACTGGATGGATTCATGAGCGAGTTACTCAATGAAGATATTACCATTATTAATATTCTCGAAAGCGAAGGTAACCAGGAAACCGAAGACGACAAGTTCAACAGGGTTGATTTATTAGTAGAGAACTCAAAAAAAGAACTGACAATTATAGAAATTCAACAACGCAATGAATTTGACTATTTCCACAGAATACTATACGGAACATCAAAACTTATCGCAGAATATCTTAAACTCGGCGAACCATATAGTAATATTAGAAAAGTATATTCTGTAAACATTCTTTATTTCGATTTAGGGCAGGGGGAAGATTATATATATCACGGCAAGACCGATTTTGAAGGGATACACAAGCATGACAAATTATTATTATCGGAAAAGCAAATAGAAAAATTTCACAAATTCAAACCCGAACAGATATTTCCTGAATATTTTATAATTAAAGTAAATCGTTTTGACGATTTCGCAAAAAGTACCTTAGACGAATGGATTTACTATTTAAAAAATGACGAAATAAAAGATGAATTTAAAGCAAAAGGTTTATTAGAAGCAAAGGAAATATTAAAAGTAGATAAGCTTTCGGAAGATGACCGAAGGGCATATAAAAGATATTGGGAAAACAAAAGCTATGAAGCAAGTATAGTTGATACCATTAAAACCGAGCAGGAATATTATAAAAAAGAAGTTAAAAAAGAACTTTATTTTGAAATCGCAAAAAAATGCCTGCAAAAAGGAATGAATATAATGGATATTATAGAATTAACAGGGCTTTCTAAAGAAGAAATTGAAAAAAGCGAATAAAATGTTACGGAAACCTGGCTTGCCAAAACAGATTGTATCAAGGTTGAAAAAATTACAGATTAGTACTTTTAAAGATGAAAACATGACATAAAATCTCAAATAATTTAAGTGTTGCTTAAAATATTTCTCTTTTAGAAAACGACCAAATTTTCGAGTCCACAGAGAAATTGCAGAGGCAACGCACCCGACAGGGTGTGTTTCTTTTGCTTTATTTTAGTTGTGGACAGGTACTTGGTCGTACCTCTAAAGGCTGAAAGACAAGCAGAGGTTCACACCTTTTTTTGTGAGACAAAAATTCCACGAATAAAATGAAGTGAAATTTTATTGTCGAACAAATCCCGTCAGCGAAACTGCACGGGATTAACAGAATAAAATTATTGCCTTCAGGACCTCAGGGCGCAATTAAAAAATAATTGTGTTATGAGAAAATTTTTTATCCCACTATTAGGTCTGGGCTTGATTTATTTTTCTTCCTGCCAAAAAGATATGTACCGTATTATACAGGTAAACACCAATACTGCGACAGCCATTTCCGACTCAATAGCTACTGCTACTGGGCGGGTGATTGATGTAGGCGAAAATGGTGTAAAGCAATACGGCCATTGCTGGGACACGATTCAAAAACCTACGATATCGTCAAATAAAAATAACTGCTTATCCGCTTTGATAAAGTACTTTACTATTGAGTTGCTGATTTTTCAAGGGTTTATGAAGGTTTATCAAATTATTATTCAAAATGTTCATGAAAGCCTGTTGGTTTCTACGTTATTTAAAACATTTACTT
>JACREX010000233.1 GCA_016212695.1 Bacteroidia bacterium | reverse complement strand
TGCAATAGCTCCTGCCTTTCCGTATCAGGTAGAATCTTGAAAAGTGCAAATATATGTTCTTTCGTAGTCATCGTATATTTAATATTTGTGCCAAAGGTAAGCAAAAATTATTAATCAACCATCAATTAGATAAGAGCCATATAATTTTGATAGGCGGTACCCATGGTAATACGCCTATTTAATGTCGGATTTGCTGAGCCATAACCACCGTCAAGACTACCACTTTGACCAACAGCGTAACCCGTATTGGCATCGGGAAAATAAACAGAATTTAAAGATTTATCCATACCGCTGTATTGAGCTATCCAATGAGAACCGGCATCAGTTGTTTTAAGGAATTGTCCATGATCGCCCACGGCATAACCTGTATTGGCATCAGTAAAATAAACTGAATTTAAAGAATTAGTAGTTCCGCTGGTTTGTGTTGTCCAATTAATGCCTGCATTTATGGACTTAAGAATTGTTCCATTACCACCAGGAGGAGCATAACCAACTGCGTAACCAGTATTGGCATCGGTGAAATAAACTGAACGTAATTCATTTGTTGTTCCACTTGTTTGTGTTGTCCAGTTAGTACCGCCATTGCTTGTTTTCAGAATTGTTCCATTACTACCCACAGCATAACCTGTATTGGCATCAGTGAAATAAATTGATCGTAAATCATAAGTTGTTCCGCTGGGTTGCGCTGTCCAATTAAGGCCTGCATTTGTGGACTTAAGAATTATTCCAGCATTGCCCACAGCATAACCTGTATTGGCATCAGTGAAATAAACTGAATATAACAAATTAGTTATTCCGCTCGTTTGTGCTGACCAGTTAGTACCTGCATTGGTGGTTTTAAGAATTGTACCAACTTCGCCAACAGCATAACCTGCATTGGCACTAGTGAAATATACTGACCGTAAAGAATAAGTTGTTCCACTTGATAGCTCAGACCAGCTACTACCAGCATTGATTGTTTTAATAATTTTACCATGATCACCCACAGCATAACCTATATCGGTATTGGTGAAATAAACTGAATATAATTCATCAAATATTCCGCTGGTTTGTGCTGTCCAGCTACTACCGGTATTGCTTGTTTTAAATATTTTTCCGTTTATACCACAAATGAAAATATTTATTTCTGAACCTAGATTCTGGCCATATAAACTCATTAGATTACCTGCATAAGTACCATCGCCATGTTGGTACGTATAAACCGAATTATTTCTATGATAATAGACGCCTTTCAAAACATAACGATATTTTTTTTCTAAAACAGGAGTAGTATTACCAGGAAGAATGCGCATTTGAATATTTTCACTTAGACAATGTAATTAAATAACTTGGTTATTTCGTAATTAAGTTTTATCTTTGCAATATGAAAGATGAAAAATTAATATCAGAACGAAACAAAATATTATCACCCTTTTTAGATGAAAAATCACGAAGGCTTTTATGT
>JACREX010000230.1 GCA_016212695.1 Bacteroidia bacterium | reverse complement strand
TTAACAATACAATATTCATATGTTGAAAACCTGTTAAAATTAAATAATGTATTTATAATAGCTGCCAGTTAAAATTAGCTAAAATTGAACATTGATTTTCTGGTTTTCTAAATACCTGTAAAGCTATTAAAGCGCTGAATTTAATGTGTTGATTTTATGTTTGGATTAGATACAGGCATGTCCATAGTTCTTATTGTTGCATTATTAGCGGCATGTACGTTTGAGTTTATTAACGGATTTCACGATACCGCCAATGCTGTGGCAACTGTCATATACACTCGCTCTTTAAAACCAACCACCGCTGTAATCTGGTCGGGTATCTGGAATTTTATGGGCGTATTTTTCGGTGGAATTGCCGTGGCCATGAGTATTGTTAATCTTCTTCCATTAGAAGCTTTGGTTGATCAGAATATTTACCACAATATAGCCATGATCGCCGCCCTTATTCTGACTGCTATTATATGGAACCTCGGAACATGGTATCTCGGAATCCCCTGTTCAAGTTCGCACACGTTGATTGGTTCAATTTTTGGCGTTGGCATTGCATTTATGTTTATCACTCCCGACGGTTCTGTGGCATTGAACTGGCAAAAGGTGATAGATGCAGGATTGTCCCTGATGATTTCACCGATGTTCGGTTTCTTCCTGACCATATTTTTTATGATGATGCTGGCCCGTTATGTTACAAGAAAATCATTGTTCCGGTCGCCAACAGAAAAACGCAAACCGCCTTATTGGGTCAAAGGACTGCTCGTGCTTACCTGTACTACCGTTAGTTTTTCTCACGGATCCAACGACGGTCAAAAAGGAGTAGGGCTTGTGATGATTATTTTGATTGCCTTGCTGCCCGGCTATTTTGCTCTTGATGCCTCCAAAATCACTACGAATATGACGGGTAATGTACAGTATATAGAAAAGTACATTAATAAAGTTGATTCAAACAAACTTGGAGTTCTTGACCGGGCAAATTACTCAACGGTCAGAAAAAGTATTATTGATTTAAAGAATACCCTTTCTTTTTCTATAGGTCCTGAAGAAATTCCTGTAAAATCCCGTTTTGAGGTCAGGAAAGATATCCTTACAATATCCCGTTTATCAGAGAAATTATTATCATGCAAAGCCTGCCCTGATTGTGGATGCCTTAATTTAACAGGCAAAGAAATAAAACATTTCAAGTCGAATATCAAAGAACTTAAAACATACACTGAATTTGCTCCCTGGTGGGTGATACTGATGATATCTGTGTCGCTTGGGATCGGAACCATGATAGGATGGAAGAGGATCGTAACGACCATAGGTGAAAAGATTGGAAAAACAAATATGAGTTACGCTCAGGGTTTGAGTGCTCAAACAGTCGCTTCTACAACCATATTTGCATCAAGTTTGCTGGGCCTGCCGGTCAGCACAACACACGTTCTGTCTTCAGGTGTTGCCGGGAGTATGGTTGCTACAAGGGGATGGAAAAATTTACATTACTCAACCTTAAAAAGCCTTCTCGTTGCATGGGTTGTAACAATCCCGGTTACTATTATTCTCGCATGCTCATTATTTCTTTTATTCAGGGCTGTATTCTGATATTACTCAACAGAAAAAAAGGTAATCAGTAATCGGTATTCGGTGGTTATACTAATGACGGATGACGGACGACCGATTACCGATTCACCGATCACTTTCTTCTCTATACCATCCCGCATATTTCAGGTAGTTGTTGGCTATTCGCTGAATCTCTCCAACCATCAGTTCTTTGCTGATGGATTTTATTTTTTTTGCGGGAGAGCCGGCATAAATGCTGTCGGGTTCTAATACCGAATTCTCCAGAACAATTGAACCTGCGGCGATAATCGTATTGCTTTCTATAACCGAATTATCCATGATTATAGCGCCCATACCGATCAGCACATTGTCTTTAATCGTGCAACCGTGAATCACTGCATTGTGAGCAATGGAAACATTATCGCCGATAGTTGTGGATGCTTTCTGAAAGGTGCAGTGAATAACCGCGCAATCCTGCACATTCACTTTATTTCCCATCCTGATCGAATGAACATCTCCGCGGATTACGGCATTGAACCACACCGTGCAATCGTCGCCCATAATCACATCTCCGACAATAGTTGCATTCTCTGCAAAAAAACAGTTTGACCCAAATTGCGGTATAAATCCTCTTATAGATTTAATTAGCGGCATATGTATATTTTAGATTTGTGATTTTATGATTTACGATTTTAGATTTTTCACAAAGTTATAAAATTTCCTGAAATTGCAGATATACGGAGTATTTCAAATCAATTAAAAATTAATTTATTAATAAAGATTAACTATCTTTTGTTCTTGTCCAAAATAATATATTTTTGTGTCAAATATTTTGAATATGAACTGTATAATTATTGATGACGATAAACCCTCCCGAAGGATTATCGAAGAATACATTGCAAAAACCCATGGGCTTACATTGATTAACTCATATGCAAGCGCTATTGAGGCTATCAATGCATTCAAAGGAGGAGATGAAATTCACCTGATCTTTCTCGATATCGAAATGCCCGAAATGTCCGGCCTCGATTTCTTAAGAACCATCAAGGATCCGCCACAGATCGTTATCATATCAGCAAAAGAATCCTATGCCCTCGATGCTTTTGAATTTGATGTAACCGATTACCTTTTAAAACCCATTTCTTATACAAGGTTTTTTAAAGCGGTAACTAAAGTTACCGAAAGGCTCAAAGCCATTAAATATTCTGCTTCGGGCGAAAGGAAAGAAGACGAGATATTCATTAAAAAAAGGTCCAGCCTTTTCAGGATCAAATACGATGATATCCTCTGGATCGAAGCTCTTGAAAACTATATCAAGATTAATACATTTCACACCAGTTATACGATCCATTTCACGCTGAAACGCATTTTCGACAAACTACCCTCCTCCATGTTCAAAAGGGTGCACCGTTCATACATCGTTAACATTCATAAAATAAATTATATTGAAGATAATAATATCATCATGCACACCGAAGAGGAAAAGAAAAGTATTCCAATCGGAAAATCATACAAAGACAAGCTTCTCGAAGAAATTAACCTGATGACAAAATAATACGAAATAAAAAGTATTAAGCAGAAGACATAAGGAAAAACTTATGTCTTTTGTTTTTTAATTTGATTAAATTATGATTACACAACGAAGTTTATTTTTACATCATCTTGCGCAGACATCCGGCTTCCCGATGCTTCTTGAAATCGAAAAAGCAGAAGGCATCTACCTGTATGACAAAAGCGGAAAAAAATATATTGACCTGATTTCGGGCGTTTCCGTAAGCAACACCGGCCACCGCCATCCAGAAGTGGTTAAAGCGGTAAAAAAGCAGGTTGATCAATATATACACGTGATGGTGTATGGGGAATATATTCAATCGCCGCAGGTAAAATTTGCAAAACTGCTGACAGATAATTTACCGGAATCCCTGAATTCAGTGTACTTAGTAAACTCAGGAAGCGAAGCCGTGGAAGGCGCTTTGAAATTAGCAAAACGTTATACAGGAAGATTTGAAATTATTTCTTTCAGGAATGCTTATCATGGCAGCACGCACGGAGCGCTCAGCGTAACGGGAAACGAGACGATGAAAAATTCATTCCGTCCGCTGCTGCCGGATGTCTGGTTCCTCAATTTTAACAATTCCAACGACCTGAAAAATATTTCCAACCAAACAGCCTGTGTGATTATTGAACCCATCCAGGGCGAAGCAGGCATTATTGTACCTGATAAAAATTATTTAAGGCAATTGAGAAGGCGATGTACAGAAACAGGAACGCTATTAATTTTTGATGAAATACAGACCGGGTTCGGGCGCACCGGGAGCCTGTTTGCTTTTGAACAGGAAGGAGCAATTCCGGATATTTTACTCATAGCAAAAGGGATCGGAGGAGGGATGCCCTTAGGCGCATTTATTGCAGATAAAACTATTATGGATTCCTTTAAAACAGATCCTGCATTGGGCCATATTACTACATTTGGAGGACATCCTGTGTCATGCGCTGCTGCTCATGCAAATTTGTCGGTTATTCTTAAAGAAAAGCTCATCTCCGGTATAAAACATAAAGAACAACTTTTCAGAAAAAACCTTACACATGCTGCCATCAGGGAGATACGGGGAACCGGGTTGTTCCTTGCCGTGCAATTAGATAATTTTGAACAGGTAAAAAAAGTGATTGCCGCCGCATTGAAAAACGGGGTGATATTAGACTGGTTTCTTTTTTGCAACAGCGCTTTCCGCATCGCTCCTCCCCTTATTATTAATGAAAAAGAAATCGTGGAAGCTTGCCGTGTAATTAACGAAGCTATCGATTTTTCAGTTAGCGGTTTGCATCAGGTGAAATATACTTGAAACGGGATATAAATTTACATTTTAAAATTAGTAGACAATTAACAGTAAACAATAGACGATAGATTAAAACACAAGTATCAGTTCTATTTACCTGAATTTACCCCCTATTTTATACACTACACTTTAAAACCTTTAGTAATTCTTTCTGAACTTTGTTTAAGACAACTACCTTATCCCATTCTTTTTTTGTATCGGCATGGTGCAGTTTTACTTTGTAAATATATTGAATGGTTTTTAAAGCATCAATACCGGATATTTTTATTTTTTTACACTTAAATTCCAATAGAGATAAAATAGCCATTGCAAGATAGCAAACTTTCACATGAGCTATTACATGTTGCCTTACCCATACCCTTATAGGCCGTAAGGATATTGGCCCTTTAATTTTTTTAAAAGTTCTTTCGACAACATCTTTTTCGAAATATTTTTTTACCACTTCTGCCTCTGTGTATTGTGTATTATGATAAATGAAAGAGTAGCCAACATATTTAAAATCTTTTTCATTTTCTTCTCCGGCTAAAATTTTATCACGTTTTAATACTTCAAGCGTAGGATTATAAATTGCGATAATCTTTCCACCAAGATAATTGAACGGCTTGACATATACGATGGTTTCTTTCAGTACAACCTGATGTTTTTTTGAGTATATTTCATCCCTGTCAATGGTTTTAAGAAATAGTTTTTGCAACACAACAGTTTGTTTTACCCCAACAATTATTTCCATGCCCAATTGCTTTATGTCTTCGATATTTTTTTTACTAAAAAAACCTCTGTCTAAAATAATACCACGTAAACCATTATCAGAAATTTCTTTTAGCATGTCTTCGAATATTTTGACATTTGGGATATTGCCTTCATATGTTTTGTGCAATAATGGAAACCCGTTTTTGAAACTCACAATTAAACCGATTTGTAACAGTTTGGAAATGATACCGTCTTTCCCCCTTCTTGGCTTACACCCGGCAGTGCTTCCCGAAAAGTAAGTATCGGTAACATCTAAAACAACTGTATTGCTGTCCTCCGGCGCTAATTTTTTCCAAAATGCAATAAGATGACTTTCTATTTTTCCAAATTCAATGTTTTCCAGATTAGTCAATGATTCATACAATTCCTTTGTTGAAAAACCCTCACATTGCAATGAGTCGCAAATTGTAGTGTGTTCAATCCATTCCGGTATTTGCCGGACACTGTTCTTTTGTAATAATTGTGCATATATTAAAGCCAACAATGGTTTATGGTAATCACCAAGTAGTTTCGGTAAACCAAGTTCAAGAGATAATTTGTGTAATATCTCAATGTCCATATACCGTTTGACTGACGAAACGTTGATTTTGTTTAGGTCAACTTTTACAACGGGTTTTCCTCCTTCTTCCTTACCAATATATTCCAAAACTCTTTGTTTGACCTTACCATTCTCTCTGTATGATTCAACTTTTGCAAGATAGATTGAACCTGCTTTTTTAATTTTCCTTATAAAACTCATGTAGTGTATAAATTAATAGGGCAAATTAGCCGTATAATATGATGCCACAATAGATAAGCACGCAGGAAGCGACGAAAAATATTTTGGATACTTATTCGGGTACTTAAAATACAAAACCCCTTGAAATTCAAGAGGTTTTTGCGACCCCGGCGGGACTCGAACCCACAACCTGCAGAACCGGAATCTGATATTCTATCCATTGAACTACGGGGCCGTAATTTTTTTCAAAAATTCTTTTCCTATACCAGATTTTAAATATTTTTCTCTTTCCCTCGCTTTTTCTCTTGTTTCGCTTTCTTCTTTATATATTAATGACCAAGGCAAATAACCTTTTATTGAACTACGGGGCCATAGTGCAAAAATACAAAAAAAATCAGGAAATGGAAGATTTTCGTCTACATTTGTCGCTCATTGTATGAAAGAATCAGATAATATGGAATTTCAGACACACATATTTTCGAATGGGATACGGCTTATTCATAAACAGGTTGACGCAAGGGCGGCTTATTTCGGACTGATCGTTAACGCAGGCTCCAGGGACGAAGCAGAAGAAGAACATGGGATGGCTCATTTCATTGAGCATACGATTTTCAAGGGCACGCAGAAGCGAAATACATACCGAATCATTAGTCGGCTCGAAGATGTTGGCGGCGATCTGGACGCTTATACCACCAAAGAAGAAACCTTTATTTATGCCTCGTTTCTTAAAAATGATTATGAAAAAGCAATAGAACTTATCTGGGATATCGTGTTTAACTCAACATTTCCCGATAAGGAACTGGAAAAAGAAAAATTAGTGATCTACGATGAAATCAATTCTTATAAAGACAGCCCGGCTGAACAGATATTCGATGATTTTGAAGAATTGGTTTTCAGGAACCATCCGATAGGAAAAAATATTCTTGGCACGCCGGCTCATCTGAAACGCTTCGGAAAAAAACATATTGAAAAATTCATGAAAGCGAATTATTGCACCGACGAAATGGTGCTGTCGTCCGTAGGCGATATAAGTTTTTCAAAACTTGTTACTGTTACAGAAAAATATTTCGGAGTCGTTCCCACAAACATCAGAAAAAATAAAAGGATTAAATTTAACAGCTATAAACCGGAATATAAAACCGTTAAAAAGGATACGCATCAAAGCCATTGCATAATCGGAAATATAGCGTATGATGTACGCGACAAAAAAAGGGTAGGGCTTATTTTGCTCAATAATATATTAGCCGGCCAGAACATGAATTCCCGGCTCAATATGAGCCTGCGTGAAAAACATGGCTATGTGTATACGGTTGAATCCGGGTATGCGCAATATTCTGACACCGGGATATTGACAATATATTTCGGAACCGATAAAGACTATCTCGGGAAAAGCATGAACTTAGTTTATAAAGAACTTGAAAAACTGAGAACCCAAAAAATATCTGTTTCCCAACTTGAAAAAGCCAAAAAACAGATCATCGGACAGATCACAATTTCTTCGGAGAGCAACCCCGGCCTGATGATCGCCATGGCAAAGAGTCACCTACTTTATAATCGTGTGGATACGCTCGAAAAGATATACCGGAAAATTGAGAATATTTCTGCAGAAGAATTGCTTGAGATTGCGAATGAAGTGTTAGACAAAAACAGGCTGACAACCCTGATTTTTTCTTGAATCTGTAAACAGATTTTTGTACAATACATCATTGCGAAGATCGGAATGACGTATTCAGGTTTTTCTTAATCCGGATTTTTTTCAGCAATAAAAAGCAATTTAAAATTGAAAATAAATGAAAGGCTGTATGGCCGAGGATTTTGCCTGGTATATGATAATCACCATTAACACTACGGTCAGAGCTTTAATATAAACCGGGGATTTTATAAATGCCCCGCGGTAAAATTCTTTCAGCGACGAGGGCAGCCAGTGAATGATAAAAGCTGCAAGAATCAAAGCAAAAGGAATCTTGTAAGCCAGGATTACATCCCAAATTGAATGCCAATGGAAATCAAAAAATATTTTATAAAATATTACATTTACGCTGTTCGTATCTGCTGCACGGAAATAAATCCATGCAATCACTACAAAATGAAATGTGATAAAAACAGAAATGAATTTAAAAAGATGCCGGTATTTCCGGCTTGCGTTTTTTCTCTTTTTAAAAGGAGTAATTTGTGTCCAGATTCTATGTGCTGCCAGGCCAATTCCATGAAGTCCGCCCCAGATTAAATACCGGATATGGGCGCCGTGCCACAAACCGCAAATCAGAAATGTAATCAGGGTTGCTTTAAGATAAATCCAGTTCTCGGTTTTGACAAAAAGGTATCTGTTCTTTTTTAATTTTCCCGAAATTGCATATGCAGCCGGCAGAAACAAATAATCGCGGAACCAGTTGGAAAGCGAAATGTGCCAGCGGCGCCAGAAATCAGTGATGTTTTTCGCTTTGTAGGGTGAGTTAAAATTCAGGGGCAGGGTAATTCCCAGAAGCAATGCAACCCCGATGGCAATGTCTGTGTAGCCTGAGAAATCACAATATATCTGGATGGCATATCCATACACGCCCATCAGGTTTTCGAACCCGGTATACGAGAGAGGATTTTCAAAAATCCGATCCACATAGTTGAGGGAAATGTAGTCGGATATTACCATTTTTTTTACAAGTCCGCTCAGAATAAGAAACAGGGCGTGGCCAAACTGCTGCACCGTAAGTTTATAATCCTGATAAATCTGGGGGAAGAATTCCGTGGCGCGAACAATAGGACCGGCAACCAACTGGGGAAAGAATGTGATATAAAAACTAAAATCAAGGATGCGCGTTACCGGAGCCAGTTTGCCACTGTACACATCAAAAATATAGCTCAGCGATTGAAAAATAAAAAATGAAATGCCTACAGGGAGGATAATATCTGAAACATTAAAATGGGCGCCGGTTATTGCATTGGTACACTGAGCCAGAATGTCCACAACCTGAAAGTTGGTGTGAAAAATCTGGTTAATGGAATCAATGATAAAATAAGCATATTTAAAATACGACAGGATACAGAGATTCACGATCACGCACAGGGTTACATATAATTTTTTTTTGAGTTTTGAACTGGCCTTCCCGATGAGAATACCCAACGAATAGCCCATGAGGGTTGAAAAAACAAGTAAGCCCACGAAACCCCCTCCTGACTTGTAATAGAAGAAAAGGCTCATGGCAAAAAGATAAATATTCCGCCATTTGTTCTTCTTGTAAATTACACAATAGAAAATATAGATGAACAGGAAAAATCCCCAGAAATAAATCGAAGAAAACAGCAGGGGGCTGTCTTCGCGGTAAAATAATATGCTTTTTAAAAAATCAATCACTATGAATTAGGGTCTGCTCATGAATGCGACCTGATTTTTTAAATTTAGTTCCAATTTTTTCAAGGAGATGCTACCAAAAATTCTATTTTTTCAAAAATAATGTTTTTTGAGCTTTTTGTGATATAAAAAAGTCGAAATTTTAATT
>JACREX010000225.1 GCA_016212695.1 Bacteroidia bacterium | reverse complement strand
GCCAAGCGTTGTACTGCCGTCGGGCTGTAGGTAAACCTGCAGGTTGTTTGTGTTTCCTGTGTTTTTATAATAAAACTGGATAACATATTGGGTGTTTGAAGCAATTTGTTGGTCGCTGCCTGTTGTTGAAGAACGCAGGCGTGAAGTTGAAGAACTTTCGCCAATGGTCATATATTTAGGTCCGGAACGTCCGCCTGTAGAATTATATGTATAGGTATCCAAATCCCATCGCGTCCAATATACTTTGCCCGATGTGAAAGCGGTATTGTCGGATACAGCCGTTGTGGTCATATCTTCAAAGCCGCCTGATATACCCGATACTTCTCCAATGATTTGAGTTGTGCCCTGCGCAATCAAATACTGTAATGATACAACAAGGGTAAATAAAAATAAAATTGATTTTTTCATAATTTTAAGATTTAAAATTATTACTGGAATACTGCTAATAAAGAAAAGACAAAGTTACTATAAAATGGTTGCTTATAGAAATTTTTTTTTTGCCTTATACATTTATATTATATGTCGGGCCAATTAGCGCTTGCTGTAAATACCGGATCATTTCCTGTTCGTGTTTTTTTTATCTTCTTTTAAATTTCCATCAATTTGGGGGTTCTTAACAAATTTCCTTTTTGTCAATTCCTCCATCGCGACATTTTCACCCTGTATATTATAAACCATGATATCAATCGTGTTTTCATCATTTTCCGTGGAAGAGTAACTATTATTAAACCGCTTCGTTGAAATTCCGGCTTTTATAAAATAATTCATGAGCTCCCGAACCCTGCTACCAGATATCTCAGCCTTTTTCCCGATAATTTCCACCTTCAACTCATTTAATTTTAAAAATTCCGTCAATATCTCCAGTTTTGTTTCGGACTTGAGGCTAACGGTTGAGTCATAAGCGAGAAATGTAAAAGAATAAAACTGATAGGTCTTTCGTAATAAAATAGTATCTAATGATATTGTACTCTCAGATTCCTGATAAGAAGATTTTCTTGATAAAACCAAATTATTCATATATGGAATATACCCATCCGCATTACAAAACAGTATATTGTTTTTCCTGGGAGAAAGAACCATCAGAAATTTTCCGTTATTACTATTCGGAACAAACTTGCCTGTAATTTCTTTGGTATCGCTATCAGTAACGATAATCTCACTTTCCGAACCTGTTGAATTTTCGAGTTTTAAAAAACCTGTTACAACGGATAATTGTTTGACTGTGCTGAGCGTTGAAATCAAGTAAATATCAAATCCGCCCAAGCCTTCTTTCCGTGAGGAAGAACAGTAATAGGCCCGTTTCCCGTCAAGGGAAGGCGAATAGAAAAGATCGTCGTATGCGGTGTTGATAGGATATCCGATATTTATGGGTTCTGACCAGGTAGCGTCGTCATTCAGCATACAGTAGAAAATATCCTGGCCACCCATAGATTTATGTCCTTCTGAAGAGAAAAAAAATGTATATCCGTCAGGTTGAACATACGGACTTTGCTCATCATACTCCGTATTTATTTTCGGACCCAGATTCACGGCTTCGCCCCACTCTCCGTTCGGCAGTTTGCGCGACATATAGATATCCATACCGCCATATCCTCCCTTACGGTCGCTGGTAAAATAGATCGCATTCCCATCTGCAAAAAGAAATGCATTATTTTCATTATACTTAGAATTGATGGCAGGGCCTAACTTTTGGGGTACAGACCAACTATTCCCTTCAAATTTACTGATATAAATATTTCCGTCGCCGTTATCGTTTTTATAAATCAGTAACTGGGATCCATCAGCAGAAAGACTTACTGCTGCCTCATTTCCGTCTGTATTGATATTCGGGCTGATGCTTTCCGGTTTCGACCATTCGTTATTCGCTTTCTTAGAAATATAAATATCTCCGTTGAACCGGCCATCTGCCGACTGTTTATTTCCTGTGCCGCCCGGGCGACGGGATGTAAAAACCAGAACCGATTCGTCGGCAGAAACCACCGGGTTATAATCAGGATACTCGGAATTAATTATAGTTCCAAGATTGGATACATACATATTTACAGGAGCGCTTACCAACTCTGCCGCGTTGTTGCACATATCTGTTTCGTGCTGCACCTTTTTTTTCAGATCTGCATTGTCTGAAGCTATGAGAATAAACATTTTCAACAAACCCAATGCTTTGCCGGACTCATAATTCAGATGGTACGCTTTTGCAAGGATAAAAGGAGTTTCAAAAGGAGCCGCAACATCAGAATTCGCTTTGGATAAAAAATCAATTGCCTCCTGTATTTTCAACGAGGTATTCAGATAACAATACCCTATTTTATAATTCAGGTTTGCATTGGAAGCATCAGAGGGTTGAAGTTCAAGATATATAGGCAAGGCCCTGCTGTAATTCCCTGCATCAAATAATTTATCAGCCTCCGAATAACGCGCTTTAGCATCCGGATTCTCCTGAGAAAAAACCGAACCCATGCAAATGAGCAGCCCTGTTATAATAAGCAGATAAAATCTCATAAAACTAACTTGAAATAAAGACGATAAATATAAAACTTTTTCAATGAACCAAAGAATTTTTATCTCCCAATATTTTTAATGCTTTTTAAAATAATATTCATATCATTGAGAAGCCTGTAATCTTTGGCATAATTCATATTTATCTTTTCAGAAGCATCCACAGAAATTTCTTTTGATTTAATAACATCAAGCGGATTCAGAATACCATTTTTAATTTTGGGCAATTCATAGGTATTAATTCCATCGCCCCTGCAATATCCGACCCAGGTAACAAAACCGGCCAGAACAGAAAAAATATTACGATACAATCCCGCTTTGTTATGAACGATAAATATCAAAACCGGCGAGAAAAATAAAAACACTAACGACAGCAAAACATCGAGCAGCCTTTTGTTGCGCCTGTTGCTGACTTTGGTAACTGAATTAAGATTTATTGTATATAAGTCTCCGGCCGTATTGATCGAGTTGCTCCCGATAACCGAGAAGCTGTCAGGAGATGCTATTTTATAATCAACCCATCCCGTAAGATCAAGCATATTCCCGATAATATGCCGGGCCGAAATATCTTTTGCGCAAAAAATAATTTCGTCAATAGTATTGATTCTGATAATTTCATTGATCTGATCTATGCTGCCTATAAAATTTAATCGGTTTGAAGAGGATTCCGGGCACACATAACCAACAATCATGGGATTCTCCTCTGTATGTTTAAGGAATGTGCCGATCCTGTTTGCCTCATCTTCAAATCCGACAATCAAAACCCGTTTTTTCTTACTTATACCCAATTGGTAACCTCTAAATTTTATAACATGAAGTATTAAACGAAGCAGCAGGATAAAAATAAAAACCCAGGCTGTGCCAATCAGAATCAGGGCTCTCGAAAACCGGAATTCTTCGCTTAAAAGGGAATAAATAACTAAGATAATAAAAGTACCGGCCAGGATGCCTTTAATGATTTTATAAATTTTTACCGGCTTATCATAACCGCCTGCAAAAAAAATTGAGATCAGCCAGATGAGGATGTACGAAGGGACTACAAATTTCAAATATTCCGGGGGGTAAGTTCCTTCGCCGGAAAACTTGTAGCTTTCCCAATAGGGTTTAATAAAATAATAACCGGCAAAAATCAGCAGGGCATCTAACAAAGGGAGTAGAATGGTTTTAATAAAACGAGTTGTTAAAGCCAATGACGCACGGAAATAAACCGCTGAATTAATAAGAAAAGAAAAGAGTTTTGCATTCTGTTTTGAAAAATGCTTGTTGGCGAAAATTATCATGGCATTGTAAAACAAAAGCACATAATTGACGCTTCCCTTTTTGGTGCTTTCTCCCTTATAATGAATAATCGTAGTTTTCGGGAAATAATAATTTTTATATCCGGCTTTTGTTATCCTGTATGAAATATCAATGTCTTCGCCATACATGAAAAAAGACTCGTCGAGCAGGCCGATGGTATCAAGCACACTTTTCCGCAGCAGCATGAAAGCTCCTGATAATACATCTACTTCGTGTATTTCATCTTTATTGAGATATCCCAGATGATATTTTCCAAAAGTCTTTGATCCCGGGAACAATTTTGAAAACCCGAATATTTTATAGAATGCCACCAAGGGAGTTGGCAGTCCTCTTTTGGATTCAGGGAGAAAACGAGCTTTCCCATCAATCATCTTCACTCCCAACCCGCCTGCATCCAGGCGCTCATCCATGAACTGAATTATTTTTGTAAAAGTATCTTCTTCAACAACAGTATCGGGATTTAATAAAAGCACATATTCTCCTTTGGAAACCCGGATTGCCTGGTTATTTGCAAAAGAAAAACCCGTGTTTTTTTTATTCTCAATAAGAGTCACTCCGGGAAATTTATCCTGAACCATTTTACAGGATCCATCCACAGAATTATTATCAACCACGATGATTTCACCCTCGATTCCCCGGATGGATTTCATAACCGAATACAGACATTGTTCTAAAAAATGCCTGACATTATAATTCACTATAACAACCGAAAACTTCACGGCTATAATAAACTAATTTTCTTAAAAAATATTTCGCTAAAGTAAATAAAGAATTTTGGATTTACGATTTTGGATTTTGGATTTTAGATTGGGGATCGGGGATTTTATTAAATTGGCACAATTTTAGTTAGCAAAAACAGTCAATCCAATAAATTTTAACATGATGAAGAAAATAGTATTATCTGCGCTTGCATTTTTTCTCTGTGCGGCTGTATGCCCAGAACGAAAACAAAGACAATGACGGCGATTTTAAAACGTTATTTTCCAAAATTGAATCACACGGAGGATATTGCGCTTTTGCAATAAATTACGCTGAACTGAACATTGCTCCGGGAAATATAAGCGATGCAATTGTAATTGGCGGCAAAGGAGCCTGGATCGCAAATCATTGGTTTGCCTTGGGCGGAGGCGCCATGCTTGCCGACACGTACCATATGCACGATCAATACGATAATACAAATTATAACAATACCTTGGATCAGGATCAGTTTTTTATTATTGAGCCCGGATTGGAACTTGAACTTAACTTAGTGCGATATTGCCGGATCGCTTTCGGAGGATATTACAGGTTTACATCCGGCATTGACCTTGCAGGTGTAAAAAAAGACGCCCTGAATGGATTCTCTGCAGGAATCACCCTTAAATTCGGATATTTTTGATTGCTGGATTAAGTAATGTTCTAAAATTAAATTATAACCGTTTGATAGTACATTTTATTTTTAAATCAATCCTAAATAAGTTTTTGTTTTCCAATCAAATTTTTACTTTTGATACGTTAATTTTAAAAAAGTAAGCGTATCAAAAAACAACTTAAATTGGAATTCTGGGAATTCGGAGTTGCCACCGTAAGTATCATTCCTGTAAGAATTGAACCCTCTGAAAAAAGCGAAATGGTTACCCAGATTTTGTTTGGCGAACATTTTGAAATTCTAAATACTACCGATAAATGGGCTTTCATCCGCCTTGCTTTTGACGGATACGAAGGATGGGTTGACCGTAAAATGATCCGCCCGGTTTCAAAAAGAACCTACACCCGCATTGCCGGACACGATGATTTTGTTATTTCTGACGTTACAAGACAGGTTTATTCCAATAAAAATGAGCCGCCGATGACTATTGTGGGCGGCAGTTCATTACCCTTATTCAACGGTAAAAGATCATTTAAAATTGATAAAATAAGGTATAGAATAAAAGGCAGCCCCCAGATAAATAAAATCCATGAAATCCGCGAATCTGTTGTCAAAAATGCAGTGTCTTACATCAATGCCCCTTACCTGTGGGGCGGCAGAAGCCCTTTCGGAATAGACTGTTCCGGATTTACACAGATCATTTATAAGATGAATCATATTCCCCTGCCCCGTGATGCCAGCCAACAGGTAGCCCTTGGAAATGTCGTTAACTTTGTGAACGAAGCAAAACCCGGCGACCTTGCATTTTTCGATAACGATGAAGGAATGATAGTCCATGCGGGAATCCTTACCGGCGATAACAAAATCATTCATTCATCCGGAAGGGTGAGAATAGACTTGATTGATCATGCCGGTATTTATAATACGGATACAAAAAGATACTCGCATAAATTAAGGGTGGTTAAAGATATTATCTGTACCCTTTAAAACGAAACATACATTATATTATACATTAATAAATAATCCTGTCAGATATGAAAAACCTGATTTTACCGGCAATCCTGATTTTAATTGCATTTTCAGGATGCCAAAATTATAATAATAACAAACCCCTGTCAAACGAAATGAAATCAGAAAAGAAAACTATTATAGAAAAACAGGCCGTAGATTCTACCCTCGTTGCCCTTACTAAAAAGTACGGGCAGGTAAACAGGGCAAAGTTTGAGAAAAGCGTTCCGCAATTAGCGGCTTTGTGGCAGGAAAAAGACGGGGATGCAAAAAAATTCAAAGAATTTTGCGTTGCAAACTTTGTTAACACTGAAACAGACCTCGATAAATTATTCAGCCGTTTATCAACGAATTTTGAAACGCTTTATGGTTTTTACAATAAAATAAGCACTGATCTGAAACTCCCTATTCACTTGGACATGGGCGAACTTCTTCCGATAGATGAAATGTTTGGCGGGTATGAGCCGGTATCTAATATGGTAGAAGACTTTTTCAATAACAAAATAGGGTTCGCCGTTCTGCTTAATTTTCCTTATTATTCGTTAAAAGAAAAATCGGAACTCGGTAAGAACTGGTCGAGAAAACAATGGGCATTTGCCAGGATGGGCGATATTTTCGCATCGCGAGTTCCTTCCGGCCTCCTGCTGAAAAAAGGAGAAGCGACTATGGCGGCAGATACCTATATCGCCGAGTACAACATCTTTATGGGAAATCTTATTGACGACAACCATAAAACTCTTTTTCCGAAAGAAATGAAGCTTATTACGCACTGGGGATTACGGGATGAACTGAAAGCGAATTACAGCAACAAAGAGAATGGCTTTGCAAAACAAAAAATGATCTATGAAGTAATGAAAAACATCATTTCACAAGAGATTCCCGAAAGTGTGATCAATAAAAATGAATATTTCTGGAATCCTTCAAAGAATACACTTTTCAAAGACGGCAAGGAAATTAAATTCAAACCGGAATCTAACACACGCTATAAAAATCTGTTGAATATTTTTCATGCGATGAAAGCCGAAGATCCCTTCAATCCTTACTTCCCAACCTATATTGAAAGAAAATTCAATAAAGAGATGGAGCTTTCGCAGGAAGAAGTAGAAAATCTTTTTATACAACTCCTTTCCTCGCCCCAGGTAAAAAAAGTTGCAGACCTTATCAGCGGCAAGCTCGGAAGGAAATTAGAACCTTTTGATATCTGGTACGACGGATTCAAAGCCAGGGGCTCGATCTCCAGCGAAGAATTAGATAATGCCACCTTAAAAAAATATCCCGCCAAGGATGCTTTCGAAAAAGACCTGCCTGAAATACTGGTTAAATTAGGATTTAAAAAAGACAAAGCAAAAGAGATTTGTTCAAAAATCACAGTTGATGCATCACGGGGCGCCGGACATGCTTTAGGCTCCGAAATGAAATCAGACAAAGCCCGCCTGAGAACCCGGGTAACAAAAGACGGAATGAATTATAAAGGGTACAACATTGCGGTTCATGAATTCGGACATAATGTGGAACAGACATTTTCTCTCCAGGACGTTGACTATTATATGATGCGGGGCGTTCCCAACACGGCATTTACCGAAGCGCTGGCATTTATTTTTCAGAAACGCGACCTTGAACTGCTCGGGAAAAAAGACAATGACCCCAATAAATTCCACATGATGGCGCTCGACAATTTCTGGGCCTGCTATGAAATCATGGGCGTTTCGCTTGTGGACATGAAAGTATGGCAGTGGATGTATCAGAATCCGGATGCCGCTCCCGAACAACTGAAAACGCAGGTTATCGCCATAGCAAAAGACGTATGGAATAAATATTATGCGCCGGTTTTCGGGATCAAAGATCAACCCATACTTGCCATTTATTCGCATATGATTGACGCTCCCCTGTATCTTTCGGCATATCCCATCGGCCACCTGATAGATTTCCAAATCGAGAAACAGATAAAAGGGAAAAGTTTCGCCGACGAAATTCAGAGAATATACACCAAAGGAAAACTCATTCCCCAGTTGTGGATGAAAGAAGCGGTAGGCGCGGAAATCTCATGCGATCCTATACTTGAAGCAACCAGCGAAGCACTGGGGGTGATTAAATAACTTTCCCACCCTGTTAATTTCTAAAGAACACCGGATGACAAATCGTGAGAAAAAAAATATTTATTACTTTAGGTTTTGTTAATGTAACCTTAGGTATTCTCGGTATTTTTCTGCCTGTTTTACCGACAACGCCATTCCTGCTTCTTGCCGCATTTCTTTTTAGCAGGAGTTCACAACATTTTCATCAAAAATTATTAAAAAATAAATACTTGGGTAAATATATAAGCAGTTATATCGAAAAGAAAATAATACCTGCAAGAGTAAAATTAATAACACTTTTATTGCTCTGGATTACCATATTATCAAGCGTGATTTTTTTTATTGATATTTTCTGGTTAAAAATTATCTTATTGTTTATTGCATCTGTAATTACGGCTCACATCCTTCTTATTAAATCAAAATAAAGAATTCTAATGCGGTTTGTTTTTTTAACGTAAAATAAATTATATTTGTTCGTTAACAAATAATTATATGATCTCTAATGAACTGATTTTTTTCACCCTTTTCTGCATATTCATTTTAGGAATTTTATTCTTCGACTTAAAGGTTGTCGGAAAAAACAGTCATGTTGTTTCTTTTAAAGAGTCGCTTTTATGGACATCCGTATGGGTTACTTTTGCCATTGGTTTTTATTTTCTTATTTTCTTTTTCGGCGACAATATCCATGGCATACAAAATCAGGAACATCTGAACACTGTTACGCAAAAATATGCGCAGCATATAGCATTCACTGATGATTTCAATAATAACTTATCTCTTTACAGGCACAAGATTTCCACTGAATATATTACAGGCTACCTGATTGAATATTCCCTGTCCATTGACAATATATTTGTGATTATGATGATCCTTGCCGCATTTTCTGTTGAAGAAAAATATTTCAAGCGGGTTTTATTCTGGGGGATATTGGGGGCAATTCTTCTACGATTCACATTTATTTTTGCAGGCGCAGCCCTCATACAAAAATTTGAATGGATATTATATATTTTCGGCGCTTTCTTAGTTTACTCAGGCGCCAAAATGTTTATCTACCGGAATAAAAATGAAAAAATAGAGCCCCAGAATCATATTCTTGTAAAATTTCTTTCAAAAAGATTTCCGGTTCATCCAAGATATGAAGAAGATAAATTCATATACAAGATCGATAAAAAAAAGTTCATCACACCTTTATTATTGGTTCTGGTTCTGGTTGAATTCACAGATTTGATTTTTGCCCTTGATTCCATTCCGGCAATATTCGCAATTACAAGAGATCCTTATATCGTATTTTTCTCCAATATTTTTGCTATCCTCGGATTGCGTTCCCTGTTTTTCCTTCTTTCAAAAATGATTGATAAATTCATATATCTGAAAATAGGGATAGCATTTCTCCTGTTCTTTATCGGGTTTAAGCTGCTGTTCCGCCACTGGCTCGATCAGATTGGTTTTGAAACCGCCTATTCATTATATATAATTATTGCCACTTTATTTATAAGTATCTTCGCTTCTGTGTTTAAATCAAAGAAACCCTTAAAACTTAATAAGTCATGAAAAAAAATATTTTTATTTTCAGCATCTGTGTTGTATCAATACTTCTTTTTATAAACGCCCGTGTTATGTTGCCGGAAAAATTTACCATAAAAGATATTGAAAAAACACTCGGAAAAATCAATGATACATTATATGTATCCAAATACGAAGTTTCCAATCTTCAATACAAGGCATTCCTTTCAGAACTCAAAAAAACAAAAAACGCAGAAAAATATAATGCTTCAAAAATCGATACGGTCGGATGGCTGGAGCCAACTATAAGAAATGAACCGATGGTGGTATTATATCATAAACACCCTGTATATGACAAGTATCCTGTTGTAAATATCAGCTACGATGGGGCGCAAAATTTCTGTGAATGGCTCACAGAAAAGTATAATTCAAGCCCTGACAAAAAATTCAAAAAAGTGAAATTCCGGCTCCCTGCTGAAAAAGAATGGGTATTTGCTGCAAAAGGCGGCTCGAAAGATCAGGAAATATATTCATGGGGAAACAACAATTTAAAAAATGCACAGGGGAAAAAATTCTGCAATTACCTTGAAATAGGAGACGAATTCATTCATAAAGATAAAACCAAAGGCGAATATGTGATTGAAAAAAAATCCGGTCTGGGTTCCGTCAAAACCCTCGGCGAAACGTATGATATAACGGCTCCGGTTGATGCTTTTTTACCGAATGGATACGGATTGTTCAATCTGAGCGGTAATGTTGCAGAAATGATTGCCGAAAAAGGAAAAACAAAAGGAGGCAGTTGGAGAAGTTCCGGATATGATGTGCGAATTGATCTTACCGACACATACGAAAAATCATCCGTAGAAATCGGCTTCCGGTGTGTGATGGTTGTGTTGGAAAAATAATTTATTCTTTATATTGTTACCATGAAAAGATGCGCCTGGCCAGGAGAAGACAAATTAATGATTGAATACCACGACAAAGAGTGGGGTGTTCCCATACATGATGATGACAAATTATTTGAATTTATGGTACTCGACACCTTCCAGGCAGGATTGAGTTGGAAAACCATTCTGCATAAACGTGAAAATTTCCGGAAAGCCTTTGCAGGTTTTAACGCTAAAAAAATAGCGGCATTCGACGAGGCTAAAATAACATCATTGATGCACGACGAAGGGATCATCCGGAATAATCTTAAAATCCGCGCAACCATCGCCAATGCAAAAGCATTTCTTAAAATCCGGAAAGACTATGGATCGTTCGACAAATACATCTGGCAGTTTACGGGCGGCAAAACAAAAACAAACCGGTGGAAAACAATAAAACAAATTCCGCCTTCTTCGAAAGAATCGGATGCCATGAGCAAAGATCTGAAAAAACATGGGTTCGGTTTTGCAGGAACCACCATCTGTTATGCTTTTATGCAGGCGGCCGGAATGGTGAACGACCACACTACCGATTGCTTCAGGTATAAACAGGTATAAAACAATATCCCGGATAACTGGTTACAGAAATCCGGGATAGCTTTATTAACCTCCAATATATTTAGAATATATTGTCTGTTTTATAGACTATAAATAACAAAGAATGGTTGCATCCGGGAGTAAATTTATTTCCTGAAGCTTCTTCTCTCGGTATTGAAACTTTTTCTCTCTCCGCTTTCTGTTTTTGGTTTTGCAACAGCGACAAAGATCTGCTTGCCATCGTAAGTGCCCTGGTTCAGTTCCGAAATAGCTTTTTTGGCTTCAATCTCATCGTCCATTTCAACAAAGCCAAATCCCCTTGATCTTCCAAAATATTTATCCGTAATTACTTTTGCAGATTTCACAGCGCCAAACTCCTCAAATAATGACTTTAAATCATCATCGGTTACCTTGAAGGTTAAATTCGAAACAAAAATGTTCATAAAATAAATTTAAAATGAATACATGATTTGACTTGAGTTTTGAAGAGGAGATGCAGGCGACAGGTTAATTACCTCAGCGGAATTCAAAAATGCTTAACGATTGCAGAATCCTTATTGAAAACTTTATCAAAAATTAACGCGGCAAAGATACATTAATAATTAACACTTCGGTTATATTTCCGGTTATTTGAGATAATGATATTTAAAAAAGGTATAAAGGAATAGAAGGTATAAGGTATGAAGGTACTAATTTTACCGAATTCCATATGCTTTAACTGTCGTCCGTCTTCTGTCATCCGTCATCCGTCATCTCATATTTTCTCTCTCCTCCTGCATCCTGCCTCCTACTCCTCCCCCCTCCCATCCTTCGACCTCGGATGAAACTGAATGATGTTATCTCTTAAATACTCTCTGTCTAAGTGCGTATATATTTCAGTGGTTGTGATGGATTCATGGCCCAGCATTTCCTGCACCGCACGCAGATCGGCTCCGCCCTCGACCAAGTGTGTGGCAAAGGAATGCCTGAAGGTATGCGGGCTGATGTCCTTTTTTAAATGGATCTTTTCTGCCATGTTTTTTATTATGGTAAATACCATCACACGCGAAAGTTTATTGCCCCTGCGGTTCAGAAAAAGAAAATTCTCATTTCCTTTTTTAATTTCCAGATGGCATCTGTAATATTTCTGATACAGACCGATTTCTTTTAAGGCTTTGGGGCTGACCGGTACCAAGCGTTCTTTATTGCCCTTGCCGGTAATTTTTATAAAACCTTCATCGGCAAACAGGTTTGAAATTTTCATCGTCACGAGTTCTGAAACACGCAACCCGCAACTGTATAAAGTTTCAAGCATCGCCTTGTTTCTTTGCCCTTCGGGCTTGGAAAGGTCTATCGCATCCATGAGTGCATCAATTTCTTCAACGGTCAATACAACGGGTAATTTTCTTCCGGTTCTCGGACCTTCAAGCAAAGCCGACGGATCTGCACTGATCTCATCTTCCATCAGTAAAAATTTATAAAAAGCCTTAATGCCCGAAATCACACGGGCCTGGCTCCGCGGGCTCATGCCAAGCATATTTACCCATTCAATAAAATTTTTCAGATGTTCGTATGTAACCTCCCCGGGTGAAATATTGAGTTTACGGTATTCTATAAACTGAACCAGCTTATGCACATCATCATTATACGCTTCAATGGAGTTTCCTGAAAGCGATTTTTCAAGTTTCAGGTACGATTCAAAATCTTTAATGGCAGTATTCCAGTTCATCATCGTAAAAATAGTAATTTTAACTAAAATATATTTACTTTGTATCCAAATTACACGGTATGAAAATTCAGATCATTAACGGCCCGAATCTGAATCTTTTGGGAATACGGGAAAAACAGGTTTACGGCGCTGTAAGCTTTGATGATTTTTTTCGGCAGTTTCAAAAAAAATATCCGGAAATTCAAATCGCTTATTTCCAATCGAATGTTGAAGGGGAAATCATCAACAAGCTGCATGAGACCGGATTTTCCTATGATGGCATTATTTTAAATGCAGGCGGATACACGCATACATCGGTTGCCATAGCAGATGCGGTTGCATCAATATCAACCCCGGTTATCGAAGTGCATATTTCAAATATTTTTGCCCGCGAGGAATTCAGGCATATTTCCCTGATTGCTCCAAAATGCAAAGGTTCGGTAATAGGTTTTGGAATGGACTCGTACAGGCTAGCTATTGAGAGTTTTAAACAGATGGTTTGAAATAAATAATTATAGACTCACTCCTTATAATATAAAATATGAAAAAACTGATCTTCATCCTGTTTCTGATTTTTCTGGCAAAATATAATTATTCCCAGGAAAATAAATATTTTGCAGATGATTTTTTAGATGCAGATGCGTTTATGTTTGAAGACAATTATGCTGATGCTCTTAAAATTTTACTTGACCTTTACCATGAGGATTCAACCAATGCAAATATAAGTTTCCGCATTGGTTTGTGCTACATGAATTCCAGCCTTGAAAAAGAAAAATCGATCCGGTATTTTGTTAATGCCATCAAAAATACAGCCGACGATGCGGATATGGACAGCTATCTGGAACGCCACGCTCCGTTTGACGCCTATTTTTATCTCGGCCAGGCTTACCGGCTGAATTACCAGTTCGATGCAGCCATAGCCATCTTCAAATTATATATGCGGGAATTGAAAAAGCCGGAACCGGAATTAGTCGAACGTATTGACCGGGAAATCGAAATATGCGCTTATGCCAAAGAACTTATAAAATACCCCGTAGAACTGGAAATAAAAAATCTCGGCCCGGTGGTTAATTCTCCATTTGATGATCATAGCCCTGTGTTATCCGTTGATGAGTCAGTCCTTATTTTTACATCCAAAAGAGAAGGCAGCACAGGAGGCATGCAAACAGACGACGGACAATATTACGAAGATATTTATGCAAGCAAAAAAAACAATAATGAATGGTCTGCGCCGCAGGGGATCAGTACAAATATCAATACGGATAGCCATGAATCCTGCATGGGACTGTCTGCCGACGGGCAAAAATTGCTGATCTATAAAGACGACAACGGCGACGGTAATATTTATGTGAGCGACTGGAACGGGAAGGAATGGGGAATTCCAAAATCGCTTGGCCCGCTTGTTAATTCAGGCTACAACGAAAAACATGCCGCTTTTTCTGCCGATAACAAATACCTGTTTTTTACGAGCGACCGCAAAGGCGGTTATGGAGGTTATGACATTTACTTAGTAAAACAACTACCCAACGGCGAATGGAGCGAACCCCAGAATCTTGGCCAGAACATTAATACGCCTTACGATGAATATCTCCCGTTCATGCACTCCGACGGAACTACGCTTTACTTCGCTTCGCAGGGGCATAAAACCATGGGGGGCTTTGATATTTTCGCCAGCAAGATCAACATAGAAGAAGGAACCTGTTCCGAACCGATAAATCTCGGATACCCTGTCAATACTACAGATGACGACTTCTTCTTCAGAATGTCTATTGATGGGAAGAGAGCTTGGTTCTCTTCAACAAGAGCCGGCAGCATTGGCAATTCCGATATCTATATGATCACATTCAAAGAGGGGCTCGAAAAACCTCTTGCACTGATGACCGGCGTATTGCAAAAAGATTTTATCAAAGGTTCCGGCGAAGTATCAATCACAGTTTCCGACGCAGAGACAAAAAAGACCATCGGCATTTTCACACCCAATAAAACAAACGGAAAATTCGTGTTTATTTTACCTGCCGATAAAAAATACATCGCTACTTTCCAGGCTGACGGATATGTGATGCACAGCGAAGAAATCACTGTACCCAAAGAATCCGTTTATGATAAATCCGCTAATAATATTATTGAATTAAGGCCTGTTCTCCTGCAATGCCTTTCGCAATTCGTAAATCTTTCGTTCCGGAACGGATCAACCGATCTTACGGACAGTACAAAAAACAAATTAAAAAAAGCCGTTAACTTCATCAAGAAGAACAGCGGCACCATCATCACATTTGCAAACCAGAGAAGCGGCAAGATGAAAAACAAAATCACGGATAAGCAGATTGAAAATGTGATGGCATATATGGACGACTATGGCATTGACAAAAACCGGTTCCTGTTATCGGGAGCTCCTGCCGAAAATGCGGATGTGTATGAATTTAAAATATCCGATTCCGGAAGCTCCTCACAGCTTGCGGCAGGCAAGGATAAATCCAAAGGAGAAATAAAAGATCTCAAATACAATGAATCGGATTCTAAAAAAGAAACGGATAAAAGCATTACGGTTGTTAATGACATATTATTCGGATTTAATGTTTCCAAAATTTCAAAAGAAGACCATCCGAATCTTGATAAATTGGCGAATTATTTGCTGAAAAACTCCCGCTCAAAAATTCAGATCGCCGGTTATACCGATTCAAAGGGTTCTGATGAATACAACGAAAAGCTCTCGTACAAGCGGGCAAAAAGCGTTAAAAATTATCTTGTGAAAAAAGGCATCAAGAAAAAAAATATGATTATTAAAAAATTCGGCAAAGCGAATTCAATTGTAAAAAATGAAAACGACGACGGTTCACCCAATGAAACGGGCATGGCTCTTAACCGTCGCGTAGAATTTTCAATGATCCGGGAAGGGAAAAAAGGAAAGATTGAATTTAAAAAAGCAGATAAATCAATGATTAAAAATAAACCTGCAGCGAAGGATAAAACAACAACAAAGAAAAAAACTAAAACAAAGAAAAATTAATTTTTTTTTATCAACACAACGGCATAACAAGCAATGCCTTCTTCGTTCCCGACAAAACCAAGCTTTTCGGTTGTTGTGGCTTTAACAGAAATATCTTCCGGTGAAATCGTTAAAACAGTAGAAAGAGTCTTTATCATTTCCGGTATATAATCTTTCAGTTTGGGATTTTGCAGGCAAACTGTAGTGTCAATATTGCCGATTGTATATCCTTTTTCTTTTATAAGATCATTGGTTTGCTTTAACAAAATCTTACTGTCTATTCCTATTAAATCCTGTGAAGTATCCGGGAAATGGAAGCCGATATCGCGCAGGCCGGCAGCGCCCAGCATGGCATCACAGACAGCATGGATAAGGGCATCCCCATCCGAATGGCCCACAGCGCCTTTATGATGTGATATTCTGATACCGCCAAGCCAAAACGCTACACCTTCTGCCAGACGGTGAACATCATAACCAAAACCAATCCGGATCATAATTATTCTGTAGTGGGAGCTATTTTGTTATTATCCTTGAGGCCTTCAAAGTCGAAGGTAAGCGTAAAACGCAAGGTATTTGCCAAAGGATTATTCCGCATATGCGTGGGGATCAGGTAAGCGAAATCAAGGCCGAATACATTAAGCCTGAGGCCCAGTCCGAATGTGAAAAAGTTGCGGTTGCCTTTTGTCAGGTCTTCGTGAAAATACCCGGTTCTCAACGCAAATTGTTTCGAATACCAGTATTCAATGCCATAAGCAAAAGTGAACTCGCGTAACTCTTCTTTCATTACATTTCTTTTTCCCTTTTCATATACGCCCGGAGCGTCCCAGAACGAACGGAACATACCTGTCGGAACGGAAACATCAGGGTCTTTACCGAAAGCTATAAGCTGATGCCCCTCGCTGTCTTTAACCGGTGCTCCCAAGGTATCCACCATATATATCGGAGGCGTAGGGACCATAAGTTTATTCACTTCGGCAGTTATCATTATGGTATTATAGTCATCCAGTTCGGTGGTAAGCGCTGCTCCCAGTTTCAGATTTATAGGAATAAAATCTTTGTCTGCATTATCCGTATAAGAAATTTTTGAACCGATATTGGAAGCATTGATGCCTATGCCAAGTACGCTTTTCTTTTTTTGTATCTGAAGTTCCTTCTGATAATAAAAAGATACATCGGTTGCAATGGAATGGCCCGGATGGGATTCCGCTCCTCCTACACTGACGCCGCCGGCAAGATTGGAATAAATGTAACGCAATGAAACAGCTCCGGAAATATTCTGTGAAAATAATCTGGAATACGTTCCGTCAACAGCAAATTCGTTGGGATTAAAATCTTTAATGGTTTGCGCATATTCATTGGTAAAAGTAATGCTGCCCAATGAAAAATACCGTAACGATGCGGCAACAACCTGCGCTTTGTCAATTCTCTTGTAACCGGCTAAATAAGCAAGGTTAATATCCGGAACAAGCGCTCTTAACCAGGGAGAATAAGAAACAGCAACCCCAAGGTCCTTTTGCATGAAAGCATATTTTGCAGGGTTATAATGCATGGAATTGACATCCGGAGAAGTGGCAACGCCGGCATCGCCCATGCCCCCTCCGCGGGATTCCGGCGCTATCAGGAGAAAAGGAACCGCAGTGGTAATAGGATTTGAAGTTTGATCATCCTGTCCGATCAGGTTTTCATTCGGCGAGGGCTGACTCTGAGCAATAGATAGAGATATATTAAAAATCAGGTAAAATAAAAATAGTGCAACGCTTAATATTTTATACATATAAAAAATCTATTGTCATTTTTTGCAAATATAAGAATAGAAACTTAAAAATAATCATTTTATTATTTCAATATTACAAGTTTTTCGAATTTGTCAATAATTTTTCCTGTGGGCGGGCGAACTTTGATCCTGTAAATATACACCCCTCTTCCGATCCTGTCGCCAAAATCATCCAGCCCGTTCCAGTTGATCGGGGCGCTGTGGTAACCGGATGAAAATACTTTCGCTTCGATGGTTTTGATCAATTTCCCGGTTACGGTAAAAATCTGAATCATTACGTCCAGATCAGTGTTTGGCTGGTTATGATCAAAATAAAAATTCGTGTTGGTAGTAAACGGATTCGGATAATTAAAAATGTGATCCAGCACCAGTTCGGAAGAATTTGCCACAATAAACTCCGTATAAGTTTCAGAAGAATTATTGTTAACATCCCATACCTTAAGTTTTAAGTTATGCTGCCCTATACTCAGGCTGGAAAAATCATAAGCTATCTTACCGTTCTGATAACTATCCAAATCGGATTCATAATAATCATTTAAAATAATAGTCTGGTTTGTGTTTGCATCCAACACGGCGGCAATATCATGGCCAATACCGTTCCCTACGGTGTTTATCCCGCTAAAATCGTTAAGTTTGGCTAACATCTTCGGATTTTCATCTGTAATTCCTCCAAAAACAAATGTGCTGTCGTTCATATATAATTTAATGACCGGCCCCTGGTTGTCTGTAAGTGCAATATCCGAAGACCCTC
The DNA here is from genome assembly GCA_016212695.1 of Bacteroidia bacterium. Classification (GTDB taxonomy): domain Bacteria; phylum Bacteroidota; class Bacteroidia; order Bacteroidales; family GWF2-35-48; genus GWF2-35-48. The sequence continues at coordinate 17,723 of JACREX010000225.1, read as the reverse complement.
CAATCACAATTCCTTTATAATACCCGGCTGCGTCGGTAATTGAATTATCCGAATAATAGCTGATCTTTCCATAACCGATACTGTAAGAGATATCTTTTGGAACAATAAATGAAAATGTGAATTCGCCGCTTTTTACACTGGCTTTGCCTTTAAACAAAATTTTATTCTGAACTCTGTAATGCAGCGGGGGATTTCCATCGTTTCCCCGGGTTTCTGTATATAAATATTTATCATATACGGTCGGATAAAGAATACCATTAAAATTACCGAGTTTATTTCCACTGTGATCGTTCACCTCTCCTGTAATCGTTACCTTGCTCAAAGCCTTGATAGTATCGGTTCCGGTTGTTATCAGGCGGTTATTGATGGATACGGTTGCCACATTATATTTAGGAACAGCAATCTGTAACGCAGGATCGCCCAACAAGACAAAATTTCTCTTGTTATTATCACTCCGGGCATTTTTTGTACGCCTCATTACTTCGCCCAACCTGTATACATTATTATTCTGATCACATTTAAAAATAAAATCATAAAAACTTAAATTAAAAGAAAAATTCGGGGAGGAATACACTAAGCGTGTAGTAGAAAATAAAGCAATAGCCCCGCCTTTACTGTTCAACAGGATCAACTCGCCGGCAGAAGTTCTGTCAAAATCATCAAAACGGCTGAAATCGCAGGTAGCGGTTATGAATACGGGTAATTTATTCCAGTTATCCCAGGAGGCAATATCGCTTGTGGTAACAACCCGTTCGTGAGCAAGCCCCAGCTCGTTTCCATGCCCGGTATAATTAAATACCAGCGTACCTTTTTTGATCCTGTTATTGATGGCAATATTTACATCCGGGTACCTGTTGCCGGTAGGCGTAGTTATTTGCTGATATGCGTCGAGAAAAATTTTATCAATATTATAAACCTTCATATTATAGGTCGTATCCACTTTATTTGCCAGGTCATCGGTCTGTGTCTGGTGAGCTGTAACGTCTTCAGCATCATCCCCGACAAAAGTAACAATGTTCCTCCAATCGCCCAGCGCGTTTGCGCTTGTGTAATTCTTTACTTTATCCAGCATCAGCTTTGCTTCTTCCTTTGTTTTTACGGGGAACCGCCCTACGCCGATATCCATTGATTCTATCCCGTTTACCGTACCTTCCGTTGAATCTAACAATGCAAAAAAATCATCGCTTACATATGATTGTGTCGGATCTAATGAATTTGCCGACTGATAGGTCATGATAAAATTTGTATTGGAAGATAAATTCGATTTATTATCATATGACCCGTCTCCGTAAAGCAACAAATATTTCGGCATCAGGCTTTCGTTTGCACCGGCTTTATCATAAAGCATTTTCATAAAATCGCGGATAGCAGCCACATCGGGCGACCCGGATGAAAATTCATTATAGACTTCTTCCGGTTTTGCAACAAATACGCTGAAGTTGTCATACAACCTGTGATGATCTGCAAACTGATCGGCATATTCTTTGAAATCAGGATGAGTAACAATAACCAGGTCTATACCGTTCAACCCGTGCAGATTTTGATTGGCGACATCGCCGACAACTGCCGGAGATAAAAACGAAGAACCGTCGAAAGCAATAAATTCCCGAAGTGAATCTGTAGATACATTAAATATAAAGGTATTGTTTGCTGTTGAACCAGGATTTATCTGCTGAATATTGAAAGGATCCGTAACATCCCATACCCTGAGACCGGAAGCTGCATTACCAATGTTAAAAGAAGCTATTTTCCCGGGCGCTGCCGACTGAATATCGCGAAATATTAACTGGGAACCATTCATCCAGAGGTTTCTTCTTACATTTAATTCAAAATAATTCAGCCAGCCCTCGGAACTTGAATTGGATTTTTCATAAGAAAAATTAATCGAAATATTGTCAGAACCGGAATAAAAAGAATACGTTTTTAAGCTTTCCGCTGCAAACGGAGCAGTATTGGTACTCATATTTACAGCATTAACCGATAATGGGGTAAACGCCTGTCCGTTTGCATAAATATTAAACTTACTTATAACCGAAGAACGGGCAAGCACAGAAGTATAAAAAACTACAGGAGCTGATGAAATAAGATTCGGAAAATTATAATTAAAATTATAATTATTAACTAAATCAAAATGCTCTCCAACCCATAAACTACCGGATTTTATAAGATTTAACGAATCCGTTTCATGAAACATAAAATCGTCAAATGAAGCGACCGAAATATTTGATGTACCCAAAGAGTTAACGGCAGATATTACTTTTTTTGTTCTGCTGTCAGTAAGAAAATAATAGGAATAATCAGAAAACCGATGTTTTACATGTGTATACCGGAGGCTTGCCGTATCGTATCTCCATTTATTCGGACCCTGTCCGTAAAATAAAACATAATCACCCTCATTGAAAGAACCATCGCTGTTAATATCCTGAAATGAAACGGAATTTTGAATAAGGTCGTCATATCTGAATTCATTATTTCTTAAAGGAAGTTGCACTCCTCCATTACCGTAAACACTTAAATTTTCAGGGTTTGAGATACCCATATTTTTTAATTCGGAGTAGGTAAGTTTATAAATGCCATTCCTGTCAATTTTTATTTTAACCCATTTCCCGGCGCTAAGAACAGAATTCTGGGCATAGGTTCCCTGTTTTGATTTATTTTTTTTCCTTGGAACAAATTTTTCTGTAATCAGTAAATTAAATTGAATAAGTTTTTCGAACCTGTTGGTAAGTTTATTCTTTCTTATGGGTACAAAAGAAATTAAAGCATATGGTTTTTTCCTTTCATATTGTACAATGGATTCAACAGTGATATCATCAGCAATTTTGTCTAACTCATTTATATTACGAAGTTCTTCATCTGAAAAATCCTGATAAACAGGATCTTCAATTTTTGCTTCAACCAAGTTAATTTGAGAAGGTAATTCTTTCCTATAATTATATACAGGTAAAAAGTATAAGTTATAAGATGCATAGTCAAAATTTAAAAAATACTTTATTTCAGAATCAATACTTTCCTTCAGAACATTTTTCCATTTAATTTTTTCTTTAATTACTTTTTGCGAAAAGCCTGATAAATAAGCAATAAGAAGAAATGACCCAATTATATACTTCATTTTTTATAATTTTTTTCAACAAATTATTAACAATAATAAAATTTTCGTATTATTGTATAAAATTTTAAAAATACAAGATAACATATTTTTCAAAAACGGTTAATTTTTATTATTATTGTAAAATCTCAAATGATATCAATAAATATTTGGTTTAAATTAAAAATATTTATTATAATTGCAAAATTCAATATCAATATTTAATGTAATGATAAAACGCTTCTTAGTAATAATAGTTACTTTACTTATAATTAAGATTGATTTTGTTCAGGCACAAGATCCCCAATTCAGCCAGTTTTACGCAAATCCATTGTATTTAAATCCTGCGTTTGCCGGTTCAGAACGATGCCCCAGGGTAAACGTAGCATACCGAAATCAATGGCCGGCCCTTGGCTCTACCTATGTTACATACAGCGGTTCTTACGATCAGCATGTGAATAAACTTGAAGGGGGCTGCGGCCTGCACATTATGCAGGATGTTCAGGGAGACGGCGCGATAAAAACATTATATATTAACGGAATGTACGCATATACAGCCCCCATTACCCGAAACTTCGCATTGAAAGGAGGCTTCCAGGCATCATACATTCAGCGACAATTAAAAATGGATTTTATTTTTCCCGATATGATCCATCCTTTGTATGGCCCGATTTATCAGACTGCTGAGACTTCTGTCCCTACGGATAATACAAATGGGTTTTTCGATTTTTCAGCCGGCCTTATCGGTTATAATAAAACATCCTATTTTGGTTTTGCCGTACATCATTTAACAGAACCGTCCGAATCGTTCAGAGGAAATAGCGATGCCGTATTGCCAAGAAAATATACTGTCCATTTCGGAACAACCATTCCTCTGTCAAGTATGAGATTTAAAAGAAATGAACTTTCTATTTCTCCAAACATTCTGTTTCAACAACAGCAGAGATTCCAACAGTTGAATTACGGTTTTTATCTTAACAGAAATTCTATATGCGGCGGTATCTGGTTCAGACAAAACTTTAACTTCCATTATGATGCATTCATCATGTTGCTTGGCTTTGTTCAGGATAAATTCAAATTCTCTTACAGTTATGACTTAACTGTCTCAAAACTGAGAAACCAGACATTAGGCGCACATGAAGTCACGTTATCTGCAACCTTTAACTGCAGAACGCCAAAAAAGAAATTCAGGACAATAAGTTGCCCTTCTTTTTAGTTATATTATTGTATATAATCAAAACCCATATATTTATGAGTACTAAATTAAAAATTTCTTTCATGATTGCATTGATGTTGATCATCTCAATATCATGCAAAGAAAAGGTTTCTAACACCACAGGATGGGCTTATAACGATTCTGAAAATGGAGGATTTGACGTACCTGATTATGTAGAACAGGAAACAGGCCCTGGATTAGTATTAATTGAGGGCGGTACTTTTACAATGGGAAGAACCGAACAAGACGTGATATATGACTGGAATAATGTTCCGCGCCGTGTTACCGTATCTTCGTTTTATATAGACCAGACCGAAGTAAAAAACGTAGACTACCGCGAATATTTATATTGGTTAACCCGGGTATTCACTGATTATCCCGAGGTTTACAAAAAAGCGCTTCCTGACACTCTGGTATGGAGAGAAAAATTAGCATACAATGAACCCATGGTGGAACTTTATTTACGCCATCCCGCCTATATGAATTATCCGGTTGTAGGTGTAAACTGGCTTCAGTGCAACGACTATTGCGCATGGAGAACAGACCGGGTCAACGAATGGATTCTTGTTGAAAAGACGGGGCTTCTGATGTGGGACCCAAACCAAAACGGCGATAATAACTTTAATACCGATGCATACCTGGCAGGCAAATATGATGGTTTAGTGAATCCCAGAAATCAGGGGATGCTCGAAGATCTAGATCCTAATAAAGACAAACGTAAAGTGAGAATGGAAGACGGTGTTTTCCTTCCGCGGTACAGGCTCCCTACTGAAGCTGAATGGGAATTTGCCGCTCTTGCCCTGATTGGAGAAATGAAAGCTCAGGAGCGTATTTTTGAAAGAAGATTATATCCATGGGGCGGTCACTATATCAGAAATGACGAATCTTCAAGCCAGGGTTTATTTATGGCTAACTCCATGCGCGGAAGAGGAGACAACATGGGGGTTGCAGGAGCGCTTAACGACCGGGCAGACATTACGGCTCCCGTGGATGCATACTGGCCAAATGACTATGGCCTGTATTGCATGGCAGGAAATGTTAATGAATGGGTAATGGATGTTTACAGGCCGATGTCTTCTGAAGATGCCAACGAATTCAGACCTTTCAGAGGGAATGTTTATACGACACAGATGAGAGACTCTACTACCGGAGAAATTCTCGACAAAGACAGCTTAGGAAGAATCCAGTGGAGAAAAGTAACAGATGAAGAATCATACGACCGCCGAAACTACAACTCTTCCGATAATATCAACTATTTAGACGGAGACTGGGAATCATCTGTTGTTGGCGGCGGTTCTGCCGGCGCGGACTGGAATACTGCCAGTAATCCTAAAGAAAAAACAGCAGGATCATCTAATATGTATTTTTATGGCGAAAACTATGATCCTATTAAAGGCACATGGGATAAATCCAAAGAACCGACTTACAGAATAAGAGGTAAAGAGATGCGATCCATGATTAATGATAATGCAAGGATTTATAAGGGCGGTTCATGGAAAGACCGCGCTTACTGGATGACTCCCGGTTCAAGAAGATACTTGGACCAAAGGCAAAGAACCGCAGACCTCGGGTTCCGCTGCGCCATGGTTCGCGTTGGAAGCCCGGTTGGTAACAAATAAATAATTTCCAAATAAAATTCATTAAAAAACCTCATGAAAATTTATGAGGTTTTTTTATTTTTATCAGGCAATAAAATATTTCATTATGATAATTTCAGATTTATATAAATTATATCTGCAATATCCATCCATCACTACAGACACCCGAAACCTTACTGTTAATTCCATTTTTTTCGCTTTAAAAGGAGCTAATTTCAATGGCAACGAATTTGCCCAGACTGCTTTAAATAAAGGCTGCGCATTTGCTGTTGTTGATGAAAAAAAATTTGCCGCAGACAAAAATATTATTTTAGTAGATAATGTTCTGGCAACACTACAGGATTTAGCAAGAATCCATAGAACTCACTTATCCATACCTGTTATCGGCATTACCGGGACTAATGGAAAAACAACTACAAAAGAATTGCTCGGCGCAGTTCTTGCAAAAAAATACAATATACATTATACTAAAGGCAATCTGAATAATCATATCGGCGTTCCGTTAACGATTCTATCCATTACAAATAAAACGGAAATTGCAATCATTGAAATGGGCGCTAATCATCCCGGCGAAATAAAATTTCTCTGTGAAATTGCCCAACCCAATTTTGGACTTATAACGAATATCGGGAAGGCGCATCTTGAAGGATTCGGTTCCATGGAGGGTGTGATAAAAACAAAAAGCGAACTTTATGATCATCTTAAATTGAATAATGGAAAGATATTTGCAAACTCAGACAATATAATTTTAACCCGACTGATCGGAAACAGGGATTATATTACATATGGCAGATCTGCCGGCGCACAATGTAAGGCAGAAAATATTTCATCGAATCCATTTTTAGAAGTTACCGTTTCGCTGAACGAAATGCCAACTCAAACGGTTGCTATTACTACGGATAAGAATATTCGTATAAAATCAAATTTAATCGGCGAATACAATTGCGAAAATTTACTGGCGGCTGTCTGCGCCGGATATTATTTTAATGTGGACGCTCAAAAAATTAAAGAGGCTGTTGAAAAATATGCACCGGATAATAACAGATCCCAGTTATTAAAAACAAAACATAACACGATCTTCATGGATGCTTACAATGCCAACCCGACCAGTATGGCTGCATCTATTGAAAACTTCCTTACTATGGATGCAACCGAAAAAACTTTTATTTTAGGCGATATGTTAGAACTAGGAGAATTCAGCGACGAAGAACATATCGGGATCATTAATTTATTAAAGAAAAAAAATTGCAGCAGTGTATATTTAATTGGTAAGTCTTTTGTCAAAGCTGCTGAAAATTCCGGATTTAAAACCTTTGATCAGATAGATCAGTTTTGCGAATGGATAAGGGAACATCCGATAAAAAGCTCATCCATATTAATAAAAGGATCGAGGGGCATCAGGGTGGAAAAAGCCTTAGCTTTCCTTTAAAGTCTTGTTTTTTTCTTTGAAAATATATATTTTTACAAATATTTGATACGGTAAAAATTTGAATGAACCTATTTATCTATATTATGAAAAGAATTATTATTACCTTATTAACCCTGATGATCTGCGCTGATTTTTCCTTTGCGCAATGGGGAAAAAAACAATCCAGCATTGAATACAATCATGCACTTGGAATAGGATATTTAATTGCTTTAACTCCGGCAGGAAATGCAGGATTACCTTTGTTCTCCTATTTTCCGAGGTTAAATGTTGTAAGGTTTTCAAGTGATGCAACGCTCTCTGTTGATGTACCTGTTTCGTTTACAGCATGGGGAAACAGCTATACCGGCACAACCGTATATTACGATTTTGCAGTGGCGGCTAATTTTAATTATGGCCTGGCCGCTACAAAAAATTCAAAAAGTAAATTCGGGTTTTATACCTGTCTCGGTCTCGGCTACTATCCCATTAAATATGAAAAAAAGAATTTATATGATCCCACTAAAACTACCTGGTCTGATAATACAACCGCCATATACTTTTCTGCCGGGTTCAGATTCCCTTCTTTAAAAAAGATGCCGCAAGCCATTGGCCTTTATACAGGGGTTGGCTTTAATGATGTAATAATTTTCGGCTTCAATGTGAGAGCGGAACTGGGGCAGAAAACAGATAAAAGAAAATATTGATTCTAGTAAATTAATTCAGGGATTACTTCCTCTGTTGTTTTATCTTTAAACAAAACCTTGTATTTTACATAAAAATCATACCGGCTTCCACCTATAATCACATCCGTGACGGTAACTTTCGATGAATCCCTTTTCAGATAAACCCGGTCGCCAATTTTATATTTTAAAGGTATCCTTAATGAATCCCTGTAAAACATGGCGTCTGTTAGTCCACGATATCTTGATAAGAAGAAATTAATCCGCTGCAAAGAATCTTTGGTAACTTTAAGTTTTGCCAATTGGGTGCCTTCTTTATTTACCTGGTTCTCCAGATCTTTAATACGCTGAACTTTATTGGCATACGCATTATAAAATAAATAGATAATGCCGGCTACGATCAATACAAGAATTGTAATAAGAATAATTTTTTTCATAATTACTAATCAAAATTATAATGTTTCCGAATCGGTTTTTTCACTTCCCAAACGCATTTCAATCCCTTTTCAAAGGTAACAAAATCACCTGCATGGATCCGGAAATCGCCTTCATCCGTATGAACCACCACTTCGCCTTCTAATATCTGGCAGTGTTCGGCTGAATCGTAATACCAGTCGAATCTTGAAATTTCTTTTGTCCATACAGGCCAATGAGGAATGCCCTTTTTCTCAATCTCTTCTTTAGTCAATTTTGTAATTTTTACTTTTGCCATGGTTGTTAAAATTTATGTATTAAAAAAATTGCAGGTCTTTTATTTATATCCGGTATATTCTTGTTCCAGTCTTTAATTTGTTTTGTTTTGATATACTCAGTGTGAAGAGTGATATCGCAGGCAATACAAAGATACGTATTCGGATTGCAATTATCAACAATATCGGTAATTAAATGCTGGTTCCGGTAAGGCGCTTCGATAAAGATCTGCGTCTGGTTCTCAGTTTCAGACTTTTTTTCAAGATGCCTGATCTGTTTTATCCTGTCATTTTTCTGCACAGGCAAATATCCGGCAAATGCAAAATTCTGCCCGTTCAGCCCCGAAGCCATCATAGCCAGTAATATGGATGAAGGGCCTGTCAGAGGTATCACATCAATATTTTTTTCATGGGCAAGACGGACTATATCTGCGCCCGGATCGGCAATGGCCGGAACGCCGGCTTCAGAAACAAGCCCTATATTTTTCCCTTCGAGCAAGGGATTCAGGAGTTTTCCGATTTCAGCGCCATGAGTGTGTTCATTCAGTATCAAAAAAATCAATTCGTCAACAGGTTTTACAATTCCTGCTTTTTTAAGATAACGCCTCACCGTGCGGACATCTTCTGCAATGTAAATATCAATTGTATTAATTATATGCTTTATATAAACCGGGATTACGTTATCAATAGGGCAGTCGCCTAACGGGGAGGGAATCAGATAAAGTTTTCCGGTCATAAAAGTATTTTCCGTAAAAGTATAAAGTTACGCTGCATAATCAAAATATTTTGCATTTTTGCAGGGACAAACAGTTTAATATATATTAAAAACGAAATACTTGCCTGCGGCAGGCAGGACATTGAACTGTTGGTAATCGGTGTTCGGTTCCGCCTGCGGCGGACGGTATTCGGTGGTTTTTATACCGGTTACCGATTACTGAATACTGATTACCTAAATTAATGTATAATTTAAACTATTCAAAGTATAATTGAGCTATGATTTCGTTTGAAGAAGCATCCCGGATTGTAATGCAGTCAGAAGCCTGCCCGGTAAAGGAGAAAACCGGTTTTATAGATTCTTTCGGAAGGATTCTTGCAGAAGATGTTGTTTCGGATACAGACATGCCTCCGTTTGATAAAACGGCTGTTGACGGCTTTGCATGCAGGATGGCAGATATCCGCAATGAACTGGAAATTATCGAGACGATACCTGCCGGGAAATCTCCTGAAAAAAAAATATCATGGAATCAATGCTCAAAAATCATGACAGGGGCCATGATACCCGAAGGAGCTGATTGTATTCTGATGGTTGAATATACAGAACAAACCGCTTCCGGTAAAATAAAATTTCATAAAGATCATTCTGCCCCGAATATCTGTTTTAAAGGCGAGGATGTCAAAAAAGGGGATGCCGTGCTTAAAAAAGGAACCCTAATCGGGCCTGAACATATTGCGGTACTTGCTTCGGTAGGGTCTGTGGAGCCTTTTGTTTTTGTGCGCCCACGTGTTGGAATAATTTCTACAGGGAATGAACTAGTGGAGCCGGAAAAAAAACCACAGGGCTCACAAATAAGGAACAGTAATGCTTACCAGTTGATCGCACAGATTAAAAAAATTGGATGTATTCCAAATTATATAGGTATTGCCGAAGATACTGAAGACGCAACCTATAAAATAATCTCGCGGGCCATGACAGAAAATGATGTAATCATTCTCACGGGCGGCGTATCTATGGGCGACTTTGACTATGTTCCGCAAATATTGTCAAAACTTGGTTTTGAAACATTATTTGAAAGTATTGCTGTTCAGCCCGGAAGGCCCACTGTATTTGCAAAGCATAATCGTGTTTATTGTTTCGGATTACCCGGTAACCCGGTTTCTTCTTTCATTCAATTTGAAATGCTGGTAAAACCATTATTATATAAACTCATGGGGTTTGAATTCCGGCATATTAATCTTAAACTGCCGCTTTCAATAAACTATACCCGGAAAAGATCAGACCGTTTATCGCTGATACCTGTTAAAATCGAAGAAGACAGTTCGGTTACCCCGATTATTTACCACGGCTCTGCACACATCCATGCGATGACGGGGGCAGACGGGGTCATGTTTGTTCCGATAGGCGTTACCCAAATTAATGAAGGAGATTCTGTTGATGTTAGACAAATTTAACCGGGATATCAATTACCTCAGGATATCCGTTACAGACCGCTGCAACCTCAGGTGCCGGTATTGTATGCCGGAAAAAGGCATTACGCTTTTTGACCATGCAGAGATACTGTCTTATGAAGAAATAACCGAAGTGGTGAAAACCGGGGTAAAATTCGGGATCGAAAAAATACGGATTACCGGAGGAGAACCTCTTGTGCGCAAAGGTTTGATTAACCTTGTTTCCATGATCTCCCGAATAGACGGTATTAAAGATTTATCCATGACCACGAATGCAGTTCTGCTTGATGGTTATGCTGCAGAACTGGCAAAGGCAGGATTAAAAAGAATCAATATAAGCCTTGACACGCTGGATGCCGAAACATATAAAACGCTTACACGGGGCGGCGACCTGACGCAGGCGTTAAAAGGAATTGAAGTTGCAAAAAATGCAGGCTTCGCTCCTGTCAAAATTAATTGCGTTATTAAAAAATCGAGTGAAGAAAAAGATGCACGGGAGGTAAAAAAATTCTGTGAGAAAAATGGATTTCAGATTCGTTTTATCCGGTGGATGAACCTTGAGAATGGAGACTTTTCTGCTGTAGAAGGCGGCGATGGCGGCAACTGCACTCAATGCAACCGCTTGCGCTTAACTGCCAATGGAATCCTCAAACCCTGCCTTTTCAGCGATATTGGGTTTAATATCCGTGAAACCGGGATAGAACAGGCTTTTCTTAAAGTAATTGAGAACAAGCCTGAGTGCGGAACCTTTAGTAAAAAAGGAAAATTTTATAATATCGGGGGGTGATGGTGGTATGATACGCAATATTATAATAGCATTATTGATCTTATCATTCGCAGCCTGCCGATGAACAGGGATTATTACAGGGTTAATGTACCCTTTTTTAAAATTCTTATAGTTCGGCATGACTCTATACAAGTTTTTCGTTTTATCAATCTGGCGTATCCTTTCCCTATCCTGAAATCATTCCAAAAGTAACCTGAAATACTTGATGGCGCCTGCGAAGTAGGAATTACAACAAACTATTCCCTTTTCTTCTGTATTCAAATGGGCTGGGCGTCGTATAGCGTAAAGTAACTTCCAAACCGCCGTTTTTATTTGTGGCAAGCTTTAAATCTGAAGTATTTATATCATAACTGAAACCCAATGCGAAAGTTTTTGATTCAAATAAGATAGATACAATGAACGCATCTTTAAATCTGTAATATCCACCTATTGATAATGCTCCCTCGCGGATAATTCCTTTTACGGTTGCGGTTTCTTTTGTCATTAATCTTACGGCAGAGCCCAGAATTATTTCTGTTGCTTTACCTTGTTTCATATATACAATAGAAGGCACAATTGCAATTACCGTATTAATGCCTATTGACGCATTACCATGTGTTACGAACCGTGCATTAATTCTGTCTTTTGTTGAATTATAAAAACTATATTCCGGCTTGTTGACATGAAAAACAGCTATACCGAGTTCTGATTTAAAACCATTATTGTGAAAAATGGATGTCCTGAGAGAAGCAGTTGAAAGTTAAAAGTGAAAAGTTGAAAGTTAAAAACAAAACAAACAACTTTATTAACGACCCTTCGACGGTTCGGCGTTGCTCACCGCAGGCTTTGCTCAGGGCAGGTTTACAACTAACGACCCTTCGGTTGTATTTAGGACAGGTTTTTTTGTTTTCATATTTTTAACTTTATAAATTCTACATTATAACTATATGAACTTTATAACATTTCGGCAAACTCAATGCATCGCTTTCTATTTTAATAATGTGATGTTTCCCTGTTGTTCGGTGATGCTTCCGTTTTGCAATTCGGCTTTCAGGTAGTAAACAAATACTGCGGCATTAAAAGGCGTTCCGTTATAGGTTCCATCCCAGCCCACTGTTTGTTTATCGGTTTTAAATATCTTATTCCCCCACCGGTCGTATATTCTCAGCAATAATGATTTAATACTACTACCATATACAAAAAGTATATCATTTTCTCCATCGCCGTTAGGTGAAAACACAGTCGGAATAAATAAACAACCAGTGCCCTCCGGTGAAATAAATATAGAGGTATCAACACTACACGACTTGCTATCTGAGACCGTTACGTTATATGTACCTGAATGCAGGTTAGCGGCAGTGGCAGTAGTGGCTGTACCATTATCAGAGGTGTAGTCCCAATGAAAAGTGTAAGGCGGCGTTCCTTGTGTAATATTCAGATTTATTGAGGCATCGCCTGCGCCATGACAGCTTTCTGCCTGTTGTGTTGCAGATAAAACGTGTAAAGGATTGAATATTACAGATAGTGTGTTTGATTGAATATTATTATTTGAAACACATGTAAGAGTGGAAGTGAGGACACAATAAACCTGATCGCTGTTGGAAATATTTGCCGGCGTATAATTGGCTCCGTTTACAATATAATTATTGTTTACAAACCATTGCATTGTGGGATTTGTACCACCGTTTGCAGACGTTACATGGAATGTTACGGTTGTGCCATAACAAACCGGAAAAGCCGGATTTGATGTAATATTCACAGTCGGTGTTACTGTAGGCGTTACCTGCATATTTATTGTATTTGATGTTGCAGGATTACCGGTAGCGCATGTTTCGCCTGATGTGAGAATGCAGGAAATTACAGCATTGTTTGCTAAAGTTAATGTAGTAAATATTGAATCGGTTGCATTAGCAACAGCAACTCCGTTAATATACCATTGCCAGGCAGGAGTTGCGCCTCCATTAACAGGGATAGCGATAAAAGTTACTGATGCGCCTCCGCATATACTTGTTTGAGGCGTTGAAATGACTACGCTGACCGGTAAATTTGTGTTTATGGTTATGGTAAGATTTGCGCAGGTAGTGGTGTCGCATGTTCCTTCTGCTCTCACATAATAAGTTGCTGTTGAAGTTAGCGTAACAGAAATACTGCTGCCTGTGCCAATTTGAGAAGCTCCGCAGTTTCCATTGTACCAAATCCATGAAGCTCCTGTTCCAAGCGAACCGCCATTTACAGATAAACTGACCGGAGCGCCGGAACATACCGGGTTTTGAGAAGGCGTTATTCCTGCTGGGGCGACTGATAGAGAATTTACTGTTATATTCGTTACAATAACGCTGTCGCAGCCATTGATTGTTTGCAATGTGACAGGATATGAACCTGCAACTGATACGGTGGAATTATCGGGCAAAGTATAAGTTGTTCCCTGACAGATTGCAGCATTTACAGGTATGTTGAAAATAGGATTTACGGTTAATGTCGTTACAATAACGCTGTCGCAGCCATTGATCGTTTGCAATGTGACAGGATATGAACCTGCAACTGATACGGTGGAATTATCGGGCAAAGTATAAGTTGTTCCCTGACAGATTGCAGCATTTACAGGTATGTTGAAAATAGGATTTACGGTTGCAGTAGCAGTAGTAGTTGTTACAGAGCCACCGGCATTGCTTACGATACATTGATACAGGCATCCGTTATTAAACAATGAAATATTTGAAATATCAAGGTTATTGGTTAATGCGCCAGAATAGGTGGTATTATCTGTTAAATTACTCCAACCGCTTCCGCAGTTTTCCTGCCATTGATAGGTTAATGTTCCCATGCCTGTTGCAGTTAAACTAAAAGTCATGTTATTTCCTGTGCATGCTGTTTGATTTGTCGGTTGTGTCGTTATTGAAGGAGGCGGAAAAGTTTTTACAATAAACCTGTTTGCAATTGCAGAAAAATCAGTAATGCCAGTGGTTACATGATACCAATTGGTTGCTGGCAGATTATTTATTGCTCCCGGTGTTCCTGTGATTGATGTCCATGTTCCACTGATATTTTGCCATAAGAGGGCGATGGAATCAACAAATGAGGTTCCTTCATCAATGGTGTTCCATCCTAAGTTTAAGGAAGCGGTTGTGCCTCCTGTATTGCTTTCTTCTATTAACCATGTGTTTTGAACACAGGTTTGGTCTGCTCCTGTTGTGGGATTAACGCCTGTTTCTACTCTCACAGCAAAGGTGTCTATGATTCCTGTGTAGTTTAAAATAGCAGGTTTATAACTATTTAAAGCATCGCCAACAGGGAACAAGAAATCTGTTGTAAATGGCAGCGATTTTTTTATTAGATTTCCTGTGCCATTGGTAACAATGAACTTGGAATTATCGGCATTTACAATCGTTGCATTTGTCAACAGGTAAAAATTATTGTTTGCAATCAATATTTTATTGGCATTGAAAACAAGCGAATCGGCAACGGAAGTGTTTATTGAAATGGTTTTATTGTCTGTTCCGTCAATAATCAGGTTATTAAAGGTAGTGGAACTTGTGCCGCCAATATCCTGGGCTGCGCCATCAAGTTTTACATTACTGATATTGCCTGAAATGAAAGCGGAATTGTTTACGAAATTACCACCGACATATATATTACTATTGTTTTGGACATTGCCGGTTGTGTCGTTTTTGAAATCAAGCGGACATACGATGTAAGCTCCTGCATCGGTTTTAATGTGGGCAGTGTTGGTCAGGCTTTGGGAAAATGCTTGGTTCGACAGGCTCACCAACACGACTCCGCTCAGCATGACAAAGGCAGTAGCAGCAGGCAGTAAGCGAAAAAGCGGCAATAGGCAGTAGCAGTAGGCAGTAAACGAAAAGGCAGTAGCAGGCAGGTGAAAGTTATCTGCCAAGTCTGCGTTACCTGCCTGCCGGCAGGCAAGGTCAGCGTTCTATTGTTGTTGTTTTTCGGGTTCATAATTGTTTTGTATTTAAAGAGAATAATTTATATTTTTGTAAAAAAATAATGTTTATTTCATTAGTTTAATTTAAGTAATATATTATGCAAAGTATTTTGATTCCGGTAACAGGTAATAATGATATCAATGCGATAATGGCATTTATTGCCAAACTTGGCATTAAAGCCATTGTTATAGATGAGAGCGCTACGCGCATGAAAATGCGTAAAGAAATAGCCATGTTTTCTAAAAAAATCCATAAAACGGATATTTCCGATAGCGAAATTACCGGAGAAATTAACGCATACCGTGAAGAAAAAAATGCAGGAGAATAAAATCAGGATAATCGTTGATGTAAACATTTTAATAAGTTTTCTGATAGGGAAAGCCATCAGTTCAAAATTCATAAGGATACTTGAAGATACCCGTTTTGAAATTTTATCGTGTAATGAATTAAACGATGAATTGAGGGATGTGCTGGCACGTCCGAAATTCAACAAGTATATATCACCTGCCGAAGCCGAACAATTTATACAACTTTTTTCTTTAGCTACCGAAAAGGTTAATATATCTGCAACTGTTACCATTTCCTCTGATCCTGACGATAATTATTTACTTGCACTTGCCAAAGACGGAAAAGCCCAATACCTCATTACAGGAGATAAAAAGCATTTGCTTGCATTAAAACGATTTGAAAACACTAAAATCATAAGCTTTCCTGAATTTTACACTTTATTTTTTACTAATTGCATCCAACAACTGTTTTAATTCATCGGTAATTAAAGGTTTTGCAATTATTTTTTTGTCTTTATCTAATAAAAACATTGTTGGCGTAGCATACACATTATATTGCTTCGACACCCCGCCCTTCCAACCTTTTAACTCAGAAAAATTCAGGAATGATAACAGATTGTTTTCTGTTACAAACTTTTGCCATTGGGCATAATCTGAATCTAATGAAACGGCTACCGTAATAAGTTTCAAGTTTGAAGTTTCAAGTTTGAAGTTGAATTCGTCGGTTATTTTTTTTATTTCGGGCAATACCTAGGTGCAATGCGGGCACCAGCTTGCCCAGAATAGCAACAGGGTGTAATCGCTTTGTAATTGGTGCAATGATAATTTCGGGTCGTTCATTGTCATTCGGTTGTCATTATTCGCAAGCTCATTAGCACAGTTCATTGTCATATCAAAAACAGGGGCAATGCTGCCTATTGCTATGTTTCGCAATTTGCCAGCTTTCTCTCTTGCCCAGTTAAATTGATCTTTTTCTGTTCCGCAATCACCTTCTTTGGGTTTTAAGTATTGGTCGCACAAATACAAAAATGCCGTTTCTTTATGTTCCTTATTGAATTTTTTCAGGTAATAATTCAGGCAAAACTGATAGCTGTGATTGTTGGATGTGTTTTTTGCGACAAAATCAAAAGTTGCATCTGCAAATAACTTTTCATTGTTAACGGGCTGGCTGTAAGCATCTCTTTTGTTAGTACGCATTTGAAGGTATATATCCATTTTTTCGGGCAGGATGTTGGTGTGCAGGTAAAAGCTGTCTGCCGGATTAAAATAATCAAAGTAATGTGCTGCAATGATGCTGTCGCGCCAGGGGTCGGGTTATTTCCAATCGGGATTTATGGGTTGGTAGTAAGCGAGGGCGATTTTTGATGACATACTTTGGGGAAGGTAATCAGTAATCGGTAATCGGTAATCAGTAGTCGGTGATTGGTTTGTCATTAGGTCATTGGTCATTTGCTTCGCGTCATTATGCTTCGCTGTCATACGATTGTCATTCATTGTCATTTGCTTCGCTGTCAATAATTTTTTTACAAATTGCTCCATCGCTTTGTAGCGTTTAAAGTATTCGTCTTCTATTTGCTTGTGAAAGGGGTCGGGTAAGGGATAGAGGCGCATCATCTGCAGAAGAAAATAATTGGCTACGTTGAGTTTATACTGTAAATGCTGAAACTGATAAAAGCGTTTGTTTTCTTCTGACTTTAAAACCTTAAGGCTGTCGGTGGCGATATTGTAAAAAGCATTAAACTCAGATTAACTGACCTCAACGGATTCTAAGAAGATACCATTTTGTATATAATGACCAAATCGGTGCATGGAAATTTTGTTTCTGTTTCATTTAATTCCTCGCATAAAATTTCGACAACTTTATCATCTTTCCAGTGATTG
>JACREX010000018.1 GCA_016212695.1 Bacteroidia bacterium | reverse complement strand
TTTTGCTGTTGTTACAATAATTTATGCTCTACGAGCAATACAGCGTAGCTGTTACATTATTGTAAAAACATGCAATTAGCTATAAAAGAACATCGTAGATGTTCCACATTTGAGCACAGCAAAACGATACAATCAGAAATTATGTGAACCTGAATGTTGTTTCATTCAATATCTCGCCGGATTTGGCGATAATAAAAAAAATAGATATTTTCGCAGAAACTTATTTAATACATTATTAATTATGGCAAGCCGCAAAAACTTAAAAAAGGATATCAATTATCTCGAAAACGAAGTTATATCAGATTGTTTTGCATATATGTATGTGCATCCCGACAAGAATAAAGATAAGGTTATGAACATCATTGAAGAATCGGTTCAGGTAAGAAATGAGCTGGTATCAAAAATCAATAAGGCAAAATTAGAAAAAGATCCTAAAAAGGTGAAAGATTATTTTAAAGAAATCCGTAAAGAGATGTTTGAAAATATTGATAACTCGTTTCAGAATTTAAGCAAACTTTCTAAATAGGAAATTGTCTGACTTTTCAACTCCCCAGCGTTGCCACCATCACAGCTTTTATTGTATGAAGGCGGTTTTCAGTTTCATCAAATACCACAGAATGTCTCGATTCAAAAACATCTTCGGTTACTTCCATACCATCCAATCCGTATTTTTTGAAAATTTCTTCGCCAATGGTTGTTTCCCTGTTATGGAAAGCCGGTAAGCAATGCAGGAATTTCACATTCGGGTTTCCTGTAAGTTTTAATGCTTTCGCATTAACCTGGTAGGGTTTTAAGAGTTTTATTCTTTCAATCCATACTGCATCAGGTTCGCCCATGGATACCCACACATCCGTATAAATAAAATCAACGCCTTTTAATCCTTTTTCAATATCATCGGTGATCATGATTTTTGCCCCGGTTTCTTTGGCAATTTCCTTGCAGGTTTTTACAAGTTCTGCATTAGGCTGACAGCTTTTCGGGGAAATAGCCCGATAATCCATACCCATTTTTGCTGCGCCTGCCAGCAATGAGTTCCCGACATTATTCTTGGCATCGCCCATAAAACAGAACGATATCCGGTGCAAGGGTTTGTCGCAATGTTCCGTCATGGTAAGGAAATCTGCAAGTATCTGTGTCGGGTGAAATTCGTTTGTAAGCCCGTTCCATACTGGTACGCTTGCATACTTTGCAAGTTCTTCTACTATGTACTGTCCATACCCGCGGTATTCGATTCCATCATACATCCTGCCAAGAACCCTTGCCGTATCTTTCATGGATTCTTTTTTCCCCATCTGCGAACCGGATGGTCCTATATAAGTGACATGCGCACCCTGATCGAGCGCCGCTACTTCGAAAGCGCAACGTGTACGGGTTGAATCTTTTTCAAAAAGCAATGCAATATTTTTACCTTTTAGGCGCTGTTGTTCTGTTCCGGTATATTTGGCTTTTTTCAGATATGCAGAAAGGTTAAGTAAAAATTTTAACTCATGCGGAGTGAAATCCAATTCTTTTAAAAAACTTCTGTTCTTCAAATTAAAAGCCATAATTCCTCCTTTATTTTATAAAGTATATTTATAAATGCCTGTAACAACTTCAAACTGCTCCACTGAGCGCAGTCGAAGTGTCAAACTTTTTAAAACTATCAACTCAACACAAACCTTGTCCCTGATCCTTCCTTACCTAAGCGAGAAACTTCTGTGATGATCGCTTCTTTTCCTGATAATTCGACAAACTGGATGCATGCACGTACCTTAGGCGCCATGCTGCCATCAGTAAATTGCCCTTCTTTCAGGTAAAATTTTGCTTCGTCAACAGAAACCATGTCAAGCGCTTTTTCATTTGGTTTTCTGAAGTTAACATACACCTTGGGAACATCGGTCAGGATCATGAATTCATCTGCCTGTATCTGCACAGCCAATAAAGATGAGGCAAGGTCTTTATCAATTACAGATTCAATACCTTTCAACTGGTTGGGCCTGGTATAATGCACCGGGATACCGCCTCCGCCAACGGCTATAACGATCTGGCCGTCTCTCGCAAGTTTGCTTATAGAATGCCGGTTTGCAATTTTATAGGGTACCGGCGATGCTACTATTCTTCTGAAACCGCGGCCGCGCGGATCTTCCTGGAAAACAAACCCGGTTTCTTTAATGATCGCATCCGTTTCTTCTTTTGTATAATAGGGACCGATTGGTTTGGTCGGTTTCTTGAAAGCCGGATCATCCTTATCTACCAGCACCTCGGTAACTATGGTGATCACATCCCGGTCAAGGCCTCTTTCTTCGAGCACATTCCTCATCTGCTGTTCGAGAATATAACCGATAAAACCCTGCGAATAGGCGCCGCATATATCAAGAGGCATTTCGGGGATGCCAAACATTTTTGCCCCTGCTACATTCTGTAAAAGGATATTGCCTACCTGCGGCCCGTTGCCATGAGTGATTACAAGATTATAATCCTTTTTTACAAGATAGGATAATTTCAAACAGGTGTCATATGCATTGGCTTCCTGTTCGTCAATCGTACCTTTCTGATCGCCCCTGAGAAGCGCATTACCTCCAAAAGCTACAACCGCTAACTTTTTCATATGATAATTATTTTATTTTATGATAATTACGAATTGAAAACGCAAATCTATAAAAATTTTATTTTTTACAAAACTTAGAAATGTTTAGTTTTTAATAAAATACTGCGGCTTAATTTTAAAAGTGCCGGCAGGGTAAAGGTTTCTTGACAAACGCTTAATTTTATTAAATTAAATTAATGATTTTGATTTAATAATTAATTTTTTTTTACTTTTGTCGTTTATGTTTTTGCTAAGCTTTAGGATGTATTTTATTATAATGAGAAGTATTTGTTTTGGTTTAATAGGATCTGTAATATTTATAATTTCAGCTTGCAATTCATCTGTTTTTAAGAAAGGGATTAATGAGGGCGTTATTCATTACAATATCACCTATATCAAAGGCGATAAGGATAATCCCATTATAGAAATCCTGCCCGAAAAAACGACTATTAAATTTAAAAATAACAGTTCATGCGCACAGTTTAAAGGTTTTCTGGGCTTTTTTGAGACCACGTATATTTCAAATTTTTCAAAGAAAACAAACTCGTGCCTGTTTAAAGCGCTGGATAAAAAAATACATCTTGAGACCAAGTTTAATGAACCCTCGCTGGGATTAGATGATTTGCCAAATTTAAAACTCCAGAAAACCAATGATACAAAAATTATTGCCGGGTATAAATGCAAACGGGTATTTGCAAGTTATGGAGAAGCCCAGAAAGACACATTCAGTATTTATTACACAGATGATATTCTTATCTACAATCCAAACTGGAACAATCCGTTTAAGGAAATACAAGGCGTTCTGATGGAGTTCCGGGGCGGTATGATGAAGATACAGATGAAATGTATTGCTTCAAAAGTGGAAGAGGTGAAAATTGCCGACAGCGAATTCCAGGTTCCTGCAGGTTATAAAAATGTTTCACGCGAAGAGTTTGAAAAGATTCTTAACAACTTGATGAAAAATAATTAATAACCCATGTCTAATTAATATTTTAAGTATGAAATCAATGATGAAAATTTTCGTTTTTCTTGTTGCTGTTGTGCTTTCGATTGGTACAACCCATGCCCAAAAAGCCGGAAAAACTTTTATGGGAACTATTACCTATGATATTACCTACGATGCCCCGGGAATAGATGCTACTATGAAAGCGCAGCTTCCAAGCGATATGATGATGTATGTGAAGGGTAATAAAATGGCGCAGGAGACAAAATCTGCAATGTACACCCAAACAGTGATTATGGATGGAGATACCAAATCGTCAATAATGCTGATCGATGTTCCTTCTCAGAATATGCAGAATGCGATTAAAATTTCAAAAGAAGACATTGAGAAAAAAATGAAAGAGGAAAAACCGGTTAAGGTTGAAGTAATGAACGAAACAAAAAAAATTGCAGGATACAATTGTAAGAAAGCTGAAATCACAGAAGGAGATAATACCGTTACAGTTTATTTTACTGAAGAGTTAAATATTGGAGATATCAACTGGGCAACCCAGTACAAAGATATCAAGGGCATGATGATGGAATATTCCATGACTGAAAGCATGAATGGTTTGGATGTAACCATGAAATTTACAGTGAAGGAAATTAAGGAAACAAAAGTGAAGGATAACAAATTCGGAATACCGTCAGGATATAAAGAACTGACCAAAGAAGAAGCCAAAAAAATGTTTGGGGGCGAATAATTCAGATTCCCTCCGTTAAAATCCTCTGGGAAGAGGATTTTTTTTTATATGCTAAATTTGCGGTTAATGGCAAAAACAAAAAAGAAAACAAACAAAGATGCAGGAGACTTTACCGATGATGTTGAGAAAATATCCATGGTGAGGGAGTTTATTACTTTTATCAGAGAAGAACGGTTTAAAGTGGTACTGGGATGTTCCGTTATTTTTTTTGGAGTTTTGCTGGCTATTTCTTTTATATCCTATCTTTTTACATGGAAGTACGACCAGAGCAAATTAGATATCGGCTTGTTGTATTTTTTTAAAAGTTCGGATATCACCGTCGAAAACTGGATGGGTAAATCAGGCGCACTTCTTTCGAATTTATTTATTCATAAATGGTTTGGCCTTGCCTCGTTCTCTTTTGTGTTTATATTGATAATTGCAGGCTTCAGGCTGTTCAGAGTACGCTTGCTTCCACTCTGGAGATCTATCCGCTATTCAATAATTCTTACCTTTTGGCTCTCAATAACCCTGGGATTTTTCTATAGCACAAAATATTTTTATTTAGGCGGCGCTCACGGATATTTTATGAGCAAATGGCTGAATGCTTTCTGGGGCGAAATAGGCACTTTATTGTTTTTATCAATCGTGCTTTTTGCTTTTATCGTTTTCACGATTAAAGATTCGCTGCCATGGCTCAAACGCGTTTTCAAAAGAAAAAAACCTTTGTTAGAGGATGAGAACGAAGATACTCCTCTCGAAGACAATAATGTAGCGGTAATACTCGCTGAGGAAACAAAACAACAGGTTCCGGTTTCCGATATTCCCTTTATTATTGAACCCAGAAAAGAAGAAGAACCGGTAAAAGATGAAACAATACAAACTGATTTGGATAAAAAAGAACAACAGGAAGTAAAGAAGAAAAAAGTAGATGAAGCATTACAGTTCGGAGTAATACCGGTTAAAAAGAATGGCAGTACGGAAACTCAGCAGAATGAAGTGGAATTCATTATAGAAAATACCAGCGAAGAAAAACAAATTTCCGGTAAGGATGCAACCCTTTATGAGCCTGATTTATCGGTTCCGTATGATCCTACCCTGGATTTATCAAATTATCAATATCCGAATATTGATCTGCTCGAAGACTATAAATCCGACAGCGAAGTTACGCCGGAAGAATTGAATCTGAACAAAGATAAAATTGTAAATACGCTCAGGAATTATAGTATAGAAATTACCCGTATCACAGCCACCATTGGCTCCACCATTACCTTGTACGAGATTGTTCCGGCGCCGGGTGTGCGGATTTCTAGAATCAAAAACCTGGAAGATGATATTGCGCTCAGCCTTTCTGCATTGGGTATCCGCATTATCGCTCCCATGCCGGGAAAGGGAACCATAGGGATCGAAGTTCCGAATCTGAACCCCGAAGTGGTTTCCATGCGCTCGATTATATCATCGCTTAAATTTCAGGAATCAAAGCACGACCTCCCGGTGGTGATAGGTAAAACCATTTCAAACGACACCTATCTCTTCGACCTGGTTAAGATGCCCCACCTGCTTGTGGCCGGAGCAACGGGACAGGGAAAATCCGTGGGACTGAACGCCATACTCACATCGCTGCTTTATAAGAAACATCCTTCACAACTGAAACTTGTGCTTATCGATCCCAAGAAAGTGGAATTAACGCTTTATTCAAAAATCGAAAGGCATTTCCTTGCAAAACTTCCGGGCGAAGAAGAAGCGATAATCTGCGATACGCACAAAGTAGTGAATACCCTGAATTCGCTCTGCAAAGAGATGGACAACCGCTATGAACTTTTGAAACAGGCGCAGGCAAGAAATATTAAAGAATATAATGCGAAGTTTATCGAACGGAAACTGAATCCCGCAAACGGACACCGGTTTCTTCCCTATATTGTGGTTGTGATTGATGAATTTGCCGATCTTATCATGACGGCGGGCAAGGAGGTTGAACTCCCGATAGCAAGGGTTGCCCAGCTTGCAAGGGCTATCGGCATTCATATGATCATAGCCACACAGCGTCCGTCAACAAATATCATCACCGGTACGATTAAAGCGAATTTTCCGGCGCGAATCGCTTTTAAAGTCGCATCTATGATTGATTCACGAACCATTATTGACTGTCCGGGCGCAAACCAGCTTGTTGGAAAAGGAGACATGCTCTTATCGCAGGGTAGCGAACTTATTCGTATCCAATGCGCTTTTGTTGATACGCCGGAAGTTGAACGTATCTGTGATTTTATAGAGACCCAGCAGGGATATCCGAACGCGTTTCTGCTGCCGGAATATATTCCTGAAAATGCAGAAGGTGGCGCTTTCGCAGCCGATACCGGTAAGTTAGACGAATTATTTTTTGAATCGGCGCGGCTCATCGTGGTGCATCAGCAGGGATCCACTTCTTTGATCCAACGCCATTTATCCATAGGATACAACCGGGCAGGCAGAATTATCGACCAGTTGGAAAAAGCAGGAATTGTAGGAGCTTTCGAGGGAAGCAAGGCAAGAAAAGTTTTATATTCGGATATTACTGCTCTGGAACAATATTTGAGTACTCTGGGTAAATAACATTTTTCAAAATGAAAAAAATAACGATCCTCGCCGCACTGATTTATTTTACCTCCGTATCTTTTGCCCAGCAGAAAGACAAAGACCAGAAGCCCGTGCATGATGCAAAGGCAAAAGAAATTCTCGACAAAGTATCGGCAAAAACAAAAGCGTATAAAACCATTAAAGCGGATTTTGTCATTAACCGCGAGGATAAAAAAGATGTCAAGAAAAGCAATACCCAGAAAGGGACTATATGGATAAAGGGGAGTAAGTACAAACTTGATGTTCTGGGCACAATCACCTATTGCGATGGAAAAACCCGCTGGGCCTACATTAAAGAATCCAAAGAGATCAATATAACCGAACCCGATAAAAAGACGGATAACTTAGTGGATCCTACAAAAGTGTTTACCATTTATGAAAAAGGGTATAAATATAAATTCATGTACGAGAAATTTGAAGACGGGCTCCAGCTTTACGAAATAGATCTGTATCCTGAAACTGTTGAAAAGATTAAAGTTTCAAGAATTACCCTCCAGATTGAGAAAAATGAAAACCGCTTGCATTGTATCAAATATGTGGAAAAAGACGGCGTAACAGTTACCGTAAAGATTGCCAAGTTTTCTCCGGATGCCGAAATCAGCGATGCAGAGGTTACCTTCAACAAAGCAAATTTTCCCGGCGCTGAAATTATTGACATGAGGGATTAAAAAGTCAAAAGAAAAAAGCAGTAGGCAGAAAGCAAATCATAAAATCACAAATCAAGAAATCCCAAATCCTAAATCCCAAATCCTAAATCCTAAATCCTAAATGAATTTCCTTTATCCTTCGTTTTTATTTGCACTCGCAGCCGTATCAATACCCATTATCATTCATCTTTTCAATTTCAGAAAGTTTAAAATTATTTATTTCAGCAATGTCCGGTTTTTAAAAAACGTTCAGCAGGAAACCAAAGCAAAGTCACGACTGAAGCACCTCCTGATCCTTTTATTCCGTATTCTCACTATTTCCGCATTAGTCTTTGCCTTTGCGCAGCCCTTTATTCCCGCCCCCAATGTATTGACTTCTCCTAAGCAGGATATCGTGGGCATTTATATAGACAATTCGTTCAGCATGGATGCGGAAAGTAAATACGGGAACATGCTCGATGTGGCTAAAAACAAAGCAAAGAGTATTATTGACGCATATCCGGCAAGCGCCAGGTTTTTGCTCACCACAAACGATTTTGAACTCAAGCACCAGCATTTGGTGAATCGTGAGCAGTTGATGGAGTTTGTAGGTAAAGTACAAGTCAGCCCGAATTCAAGAAAACTAAGCGATGTGCTGTCGCGGCAGAAAGATTTTTTAAGCTACGAAAACGCTGGAAAAAGCAGGAACGATATTTTTATTATTTCCGATTTTCAGAGGTCGGTTACAGACATTGGCAATTTTAAAAACGACTCAAACCTGAATGTGCAACTGCTGCCCATTACCGCCCAGCCAGCCAATAACCTGTATATTGATTCCTGCTGGTTCGAAACGCCCTTCCATAAAGCCGGTCAGCAGGAGGAACTCTTTATGAAGATCATAAACAAATCAAAAGAAGCGTACAATAATATTCCTGTCAAGGCGATACTTAATGATTCGTTGAAAGCGCTCGGCAGTTTTAATATTCTGCCCGAAAATTCTGAAATAGTAAGCCTTAAATTCACGAATACTGCTGCCGGTTTTTTTAACGGAGTTATCGAGATTTCCGATTATCCGATCGTTTATGATAACACATTTTATTTCAGTTTTTCCATTTCCGGAAACATGAATCTGCTGATCATTAATGGGCAGAAAGAAAGCAGGTACCTGAGCGCATTGTACGGAAGCGATGATTATTTCAAAGTGACCAACACGAATGAAAAAAATATTCATACCTCTGCATTTTCCGATTTCTATACGATCATTTTACATGAAGTGAAAAATATTTCCTCAGGCCTGGCACAGGAACTTTTAAATTATTCCGGCAATGGCGGAACTGTAGTGTTTATCCCCGATTTTTCCGGCGAAGAAGATTCGTACAATAATTTCCTGTCGCTTTTCATGGCCAACACAATTACAGGTATCGACACTCATAAAACCAGAGTTGAATATGTAAATTACAATAATGTGATTTATTCAAATGTGTTTCAGAAAAAAGAAGAAAACCCGGATCTACCCTATGTTTCAAGGCAATTTATTTTTAATGAATTCACCACATCCAATGATGAAGTCATTTTGAAAACGCAGAATAAAAATGTCGTGCTCTCAGTAATTCCGCACGGAAAAGGCAGGCTGTATGTGATAAGTATTCCCTTATCTTCCGAATCCAATAATTTTGCCAAACATCCTTTATTTGTGCCCACCTTCATGAATATTGCGCTCAACAGCAAACCTTTGTCAAAACTTCAATATATGATAGGCCGCGATAATGTGATTGAACTGACCCGATCAAACCTGGCGGAATCCGATAAAGTGTTTCATATCGTGGATATAAGAAATAAGGTTGATTTTATACCCCGCCATATAATTTCAAATTCAGTAGTGCGCTTGTTTATTGAGAATAATATTACTAAGGCCGGTAATTATCTTATAAAATATAATGACGAAGCGATCGCCCCGGTGGCATTTAATTACGACCGCAAAGAATCGGATTTATCCTATTACAGCGATGTTGAGATTCATGAAGCCATGGAAAAATATAATCTGAAGAATTATTCGATACTCGATACGGATACGAAATTCCTGACAAAAGTTGTGCAGCAGATCAGCAAAGGCGTCCAGCTCTGGAAATGGTTTGTGATTCTGGCCTTGTTTTTTATTGCCTGTGAAATTGCAGTGATACGGCTTTTAAAGTAGAGTATCAGCAGATATCAGTTTTTGTTTTTTCAATCAGCCGTATCGTTCCGATCACCATTTTTTTGTCCACGGCTTTGCACATGTCATAGACTGTAAGCAATGCAGCGCTCACGGCTGTTAACGCTTCCATCTCAACCCCGGTTTTCCCGGTACATTTTACCAGGCTTGTAATTTTCACCCCGTTTTTTGTTAGCATGGCTTTTACATCAATTTTTGTGATCTGCA
Organism: Bacteroidia bacterium; assembly: GCA_016212695.1. Lineage (GTDB taxonomy): Bacteria > Bacteroidota > Bacteroidia > Bacteroidales > GWF2-35-48 > GWF2-35-48. The sequence goes on along the minus strand of JACREX010000018.1, from coordinate 10,687 downwards.
GTGGATGGCATAGCGGTATCAGTTCCGCTGTTTTTTTTGCAGCCTGTATTCCTGCAATTTCAGATACTGTCAGCACATCTCCTTTTTTAATGTTGTTTTCACGGATTAGTTTGACCGCTTCTGTATTCAGTGTAGTAAAACCTTCGGCTCTTGCGGTTCTCAGTTGATCTTTTTTTTCTCCCACATCCACCATGTTTGCTTTGCCGGCTTCATCTGTATGGCTTAATTTTTTCATGTTCTGGTGTTAGGCTCTGTTGCTTTGTAGTATTATCTAAATATCACAGGTCAATTTCAAGTAAAGAAGCAACCTGTCTGAGTAGCAGCCCCTTTTTCTCTCTTTTTTCTCTGATTAATTCACCTATTTTTTTCACAATTCATTTTTAGAGATACAAATAGAAGGTATAAAGGTATGAGGTATTAAGTTTCAAGTTTCAAGTTCCATGTTTCAGGTTTGATGTTTGACGTTTGATGATTACTGCTTACCGGTTACCGAATACCGAATACCGGTTACCGAATACCGCTTACCGGTTACCGAATACCGAATACCGAATACCGCTTACCGGTTACCGAATACCGAATACCGAATACCGCTTCTACTGATATTTTTCTGTTCTGTTAATAAAGGCATCTTTAAAACCTAGTCCAATGACTTTTTTCAGGTCTTTCCGGGCAGAGCCCACAGAATTATAATCGCCGGTTATATAAATATAGAAACCGTTCTTGCCTTCAATTTCTTTCACATCAAGGCCTTTGAAGTATTTTGCCTCTGCCCGTTTCTTTGAAGAGGCAACCTGTATGGTATAGGTTCCATGAGGTTCTGGAGTAGTATTATCATCTGCAGAAGTAAGTGTTTTGGCAACATCTTCCCCGGTATATTTAATGATAAAAGCATCTTTATATCCGGCATTACGGGCATTTTCAAGTTCAGCTTTAGCCGCTTTATATCCGGCGTACTTCCCGTAATAATATTTATAATAACCATTGCGGGTAAGTTTTTCTTTTACATCAGACACTCCCTTAAAATAGCCCGGATTAACAGGTTTAATAGAAGAACCGATCTGGATCGCATAAAGTTTGGTTTCTTCAGCTTTTGCTTTTTCTTCTTCAGTTTTAAGATCAAATGTCTTTACACGATTCGCTATATCCGTATCAAAATATTTTGTTTTGAATTTTAAAAAATTAACGACATATGCATCTTTATATCCCGCTTCTTTGATTTTTTCCAGTTCCTTTTTTGCGTCCTCCATGCTCTGGTATATTCCGATGGAATATCTGTACTTTCCGTCTTTACAATCATGTTCGGTTACATATGGGATATTTTTGAAATAGCTTACATTTCCTGCTTTGGCGACTGTCGCTATCTGAATAACAAATATTTCTTTATCAGAATTAATCAACTTTTCAGTAATCTCGTTCAGGTATTTTGCTGAGACCTGCCTGCCGGCAGGCAAGGTATCGGCAGTTTTATTTTCAGCAGCGGCATTTTTTTCAGACTTCTTCGCTTTTGCTTCAGTTTTTTGCTTTTTACTTTCCGCTTTAGCCTTTTCCGCTTCAGCTTTTATCCTGGCTTTTTCTTCAGTTTCCGCTTTTTTTCGAGCTTCTTTTTCTGCTTTCTCTTTGGCCTTTTTCTCTGCCTTTTCTTTCTTTATTGCTTCTTTATTTTCAGCTTTGGTATCAGGATTTGGAAGAGTTATATCATCTAAAGAGATTTTATTTTTTGATTTATTATCCTTCACCCGATTATTGCGGGTATCTGTATTGTCAACCAAATCCAACAATTGGTCTGCCTGAGAAGTATCAGCGCCAAAATTAAAATCTGCTTTGGCCAGGTAATACAAAGAATCTTCCGAAATATTTATCAATTGTGCGCTGTAAAAACCAATTTTTAATATCTTATCAAAATCTTTGCTTGCATCATCGTAATTTTTGTATACGCCATAGTAATACCTGAAAAATCCGTTGACGCTCCGTAGCGCTTTCACACCTTCAATTTCTTTCAGATAGGCAGACTCCAACGGACGTGTTGTATCTTTTATCATAATGGTCATAAGGGTAGTATCCTTTTTAATCTTGTAAACCGTAGTTTCAGACGAATCTTTTTTAAGTATATCGTGTGTTGAAAAATCTTTTACAGAAGTATCTTTTACGGATAAAATTTTCGGGGCAGTATCTTTAGTTGCTATTCCTAATTTCGCCAGTTCATCAACTGTAAATAAAAATTTTTTATCGGGAGTAACTTTAACGAAATATATATCTTTTTCTCCCTGCCCGCTTTCGTCATACAGGGATATATATCCCGAGAAACCATCTTTTAACGGCCAATAGAATGCATTATCATCGGGAGTATTGAAAGGATAACCCATATTAACAGGCGCACACCACCCGCCTTGTGCATCGAGTCTTGAATAAAACACATCCAGCCCGCCCATGCTCGAATGCCCTTCAGAACTGAAAAAAAGCGTTTTGTTTTCTTCGAGAATAACCGGGCAGATTTCATCAAAAGGAGTATTAACCGATGGGCCTAAATTTACGGGTTCACTCCATTCTCCTCCCTTCTTAACAATTTTATAGAGGTCAAATCCTCCGAATCCTCCCTTGTGATTGTTTGAAAAATAAATTGTTTTGCCATCCTTAGACATGCTTGCCGATGGACTTGACGCAGAATTTATTTTTCTGGGTAATTTTTTAGGAACCGTCCATTGTTTTTTTTCAAATTTACTTTCATACATTGAAATCTTGCTTTCATCGTCATCACACAATAAAAGGGTTTTCCCGTCGTAAGTTATAAACACAGTTGATAAATTACCATCTGATGCAAGCAAGTCTGTATAATTAATAGGCTGCCCCCATTTTCCATCACTTTTTACAACATGGTAAATTCTTTTTTCACCTATAGATTTTCCAGCCAATTGCTCAAAGGTAAAAAACATCTGGGATTCATCAGATGTAACTACGGGGTTATAATCAGACACCACTGAATTTATGTCCGGAATTTCAGTCTTTTCAAACGTAACCGGGTGCTTAACTAATATTTTAGCGAAATAGCAGGATTCCATCTTTCTCTCAACTTTAGCTTTCAGAGCATTTTCACGGGGCAAGAGCGTAGCTTTATACAGGTTATAGTAGTCTAATGCTTTATCAAATTCGTTTTCCAGCGCATATGCATTAGCCATTTGCAAGTAAGCATCGTAGGGCGCTTTTCTTTCTGTATAGGTTCCATTCTGATAATTTGGCGTAACCTCTTTTATTGCTTTTTCAAGATGCTTTACTGCTTTACGCTTTTGCTCAACCGAATTAAGATAGCATATACCTATTTCATAATTTATATTCGAATTAAGCGTGTCAACTTTATAAATTCTCAAAAACTTATTCAGTGCAGACGAATAATCCTCCTGTGAAATATCATAATCTGCATCATCGAAATACGCTTTTAAAGTAGAAAATGACTGAGGAAATGAATAGCCAAAAAGTATTACAAAAAAAAGTGTAGTAAAACTAAGTTTCATTTTTCTGATTTTTCTGATTTTTCTGAAAATAATCCCCAAATATACAAAAATATCTAAACTATATGAAATATTTTGAAGATAAATTGTTGTGGGGAAATACCGGGAAAAATAAAGGCCTGAAATTATTCAAGCCTGATTATTAACCGTTCATTTTTAAAAGCTGTACCCCGTAGGGGAATCGAACCCCTGTTTACAGAATGAAAATCTGCTGTCCTAACCCCTAGACGAACGGGGCAATTACTCGTTTTAAAGAACGGGAGGGCAAAATTATAATACAATTTTATATTTTCAAAATAATAACGCATAATTTTTTAAAAGCTTCTCATTACTGATTGCCTGATTCATTAATTTCTCTCTTTTCAGATGTTTGGGGGCTATCATAATAAAAATAAAAAAAACCTCCTATCAGAGGGTTTTTTTATTTCATGAAATTTATTATTTCGCAAGAATTATCTTTTGGATTATGGTTTCTGTTCCTGCATACAGTTTTATCAGGTAAACGCCATTATCAAACGAAGAAATATCAAGCATCATATTTTTCTTTGTTCGATCCGATAACAATAAACTTTTTCCAATCAGGTTAACCACTTCAATCTTTTCAATTTCTTGCGATGATTTAATATGTATTAAACCTCTTGTTGGGTTTGGGTGCAATTTCATTATAAAGTTCGTAGAAGCAATATTTACTCCATCGAGCAGATCTACAACAACGGGTATAGTTGCAAAACAGCCATGGGCATCAATAATAGCCAGTGAATACGTTCCTGCAGATACATTATTAATAGAACTGGTGTGTAGTCCGTTACTCCAACTGTAAGTATAAGGAGGTGTTCCGCCTGTTACATTGGCAGTAGCAGAACCATCGCTTGCACCTGTTGTTGTTTCAGGAGTTATTGTAACATCAATAACAATCTGTGCCGGTTGAAATATTGTATCGGTAACTTCAACAGTACAATCGTTATGATCCGTAACCGTTACAGCAATCGGTCCTGCCGGTAACCCGGAAACATTTGCATTACCGGATCCATCAGACCAATGATAGGAATATGGCGGTGTGCCGCCGCTTACAGCAACAATGGCGCTCCCTGTGCTTTGACCATAACATGAAATATCCTGGCTGGTAATGCTTGCCGTTGCAGAAGAAATATTGTTGACTGTATCAGTTGTTGAAGCCTGGCATGAATTTGCATCTGTAACAACTAATAAATAAACTCCGGATGACAGGTTCGCTATTGTCTGGGTTGTTTCACCACCGCCCCATAAGTAAGAAAAGTTTCCAGTACCTCCGCTTGCATTGGCGGTTAATGAACCATTATTTAAGTTACAGGTAGCATCGGTTACTGTGGTTGTAATAATGATTGCTCCGGGTTGATAGATCGTATCCGTAAGCGTTGTTGAGCAGTTATTCCCATCTGTAATTAAAACATTAATAATACCTGCTGAAAGGCCCGTAATAGAATTAGCGCTGCTGCCTGTTGACCATAAATAGGTGTACGGAGTTTGTCCGCCGGTTACATTAATTATGGAAGTACCATTGGAATCTCCATAACATTGAAGGTCTGTTGATATAATATCAGCATTAAACGACGCAAGATTATTAATAACAGCAGAAGAAGTTGCAGTGCAACTGTTGGCATCGGTTACCGTAACATGATATGTACCACTGGTCATATTACTTATTGTAGCGGCATTTGTGCCATTATCCCAATGATACGTAATAGTTCCCGTTCCTCCGGTTGCATCTGCCGTGGCAGAACCATTGGCCTGCCCGCAGGTTGCAGCAGTTGTGCTTATTGTAATATCTATTGCCGGAGGTTCAGTGATAGTCACTGATGCAGTAACCGTGCAGGTTGTATTGTCTGTAACAACAACACTATATACTCCGGCTGATAAGTTGGCAGGATTATAAATTGTACTTCCGTTTGACCATAAATAGGTATATGGCGAATGGCCCCCGGAAGCATTAACATCAGCGCTGCCATTATTATCGCCGTGGCAGAGTAAATTGGTTCCGGTAATTGTAGCCGTGGGCGGAGTATTAATGGTAACCTCCGTAATGGTCGAATATGCATCTGTACACCCGGCTTCAGAAATCACAGCCCTGTAATAGGTTGTTGATGTCAGGACAGGAGTAGTATATGTTGCAGATGTGGCGCCGCTGCCTCCTGTGACATTTGCCCAGGATCCTGTTCCATCGGGTGATTGCTGCCACTGTATGGATGTTCCCGTATTGTCTGATAAGGTCAGGATAGCTGAACCGCCTGAACAAAATGATGCGGTATTTGCCTGTGAAACGCCTCCCTGCGGACCACTGCTGATAGTAGCGGTAACCGGGCTTCTCGGGCTGGTGCAACCGGGTAGCCGGATTTCCCATTTGTAAAAATAATAATACCGGCTGGTAGGTGTACTTGCTGTAGAACTAATGATGCTTATTACCCCGGGTAATTCATAAGGATAATTTAAATTAGCATTATTTCTCCACAGATTCGCATTTGAAGGGCCCATTAACCTGTAAGATCCGGGTTGCAAATCAAAATTCAACGTAACGCGGCTTCTTCCGGCAGGAAGGTTTGCAGAAACAGTGTCTAAATTATTCCCGCTTCCATCAGTAAGAAAAATTTGTCGCACACCGGCCGATCCGGCATTTACAATTACCGAGACAAGCCTGAGAGGTACATACACGTCAAAGTTCAATCCAAATGGCGTTGAATTTAAAAGTGATCCATTTATTGTAGTATCAGTATTACCAAAGTATTGCGAGGGTTGGTTAACCTGCGATTCTACATAATACGTTGTTGTTGTTGTAAGGCTTGGAGTGCTGAAAGAACTTCCTGTTCCTACCGATGTTCCTCCTGTAGATGTATTGTACCAGTTGAGCGTGCCGTTTCCGGATGCAGTAAGTGTTACACTTCCCGTTCCGCATCTTGAAGCGTCAGTTGTAACCGGAGGTGTGGCAAGGTTTACATTTATATAATCTGTTTTTACCAACTGATTATTTCCGGCACAGTTTGTTGCAGTAAGCGTAACGGTGAATGTTCCATTAGAGGTATAGATATGAGTCGGATTTTGATCTGTAGAATTACCTCCGTCACCGAAATCCCAGCTCCATAATTCTGCATTTGTACTCATATCTGTAAAATTAATTTCTCCGGAACAGGTAGATGTAGCATCTGCAGAAAAGTAAACTGCCGGCATACTGAATTGTATGGATTGCGTGGACTGGTTGCTGCCCGCACAGTTGGTAACTGTTAAAACCACATTATAGGGACCAGCGCCAGAAAATGTATGGGTTGGATTTTGCAGCGCTGAAGTCTGGCTATCTCCAAAATTCCATAACCACGAAGTAATGCCGGGTGTTGTACAAATAAAATTAACTGTGCATCCCGAAGATGTATTTGTAAAATTTGCCGTCGGTGGTATAGGATTGAGCTGAACATCCCGGATTGTAATATTATTGGATGTTACGGCTACATTATATGTTTTTGAAATATAACCATTGGCTGAATACGTTACCGAATAGGCGCCCGGCATGACAGGTCTGTAATAATCCCCCAGGGTCGCTTCTGTGTAAACATGAGAACTGTCCCTGTCATGAGTATTGATGAATACTTTTGCCACGATGGGTTGCCCGGAACAGGAATCCGTAACAATACCCCTGAATCCGTAATTGGCTTCTTTCATATAATTCATAAGCGATCTGAAATAGTATCCCCAGAAGGTAGGGAGTTGATTTGCAGGAAGCAGATAGGAAGAAGAAACTTCGCAGGTAAATTCACGGCAGTATTTATAATAATTCATATAATCCTGCCTGCCGCCTGTTATTACATACCAGTCGCCGCCGTTCGTAATGCCATTATCCAAATCAGTCATTATGGTAGAACCATAAATGTGAACCGTATCGGCAAATTCCCTGCACACATGCTGCCACCAGTTATCATCTGCATGAGTTTTCTGAGCAGATGTCCATGTGTCAAAAGGATAATTGCAAACTTCAGCGCCGCCGTGGAAATTGGCGGCAGACACAAAATGAATGGAATCGGCCAACGCCATCATGGCAACCACTTCGGGCTGATAGGCATTACCGTCGGGATGCAGGCCTGTGCGCGGGTCGGGATAATTCCTGTTCATGTCAATATAATTTGCATTTTCACGGGTGGCTCCGCTAACCGTGTTGTCACCCCCGGCATATGTGCCGTCAGGATTTGCAAGAGGATTAATCCATATCTCCATAGAGTTCACTAAATTTGTAACTTCTGCATTTGTTCCATAATTAGTAAGCAGATAATTGATAAGGCGCATCATGAGAATATATCCGGTGGTTTCATTGCCATGCATGGAAGATATATACGCGAAGCGGGGTTCTGCTTCACGTATATTTACATTATCAGAAATTTTTGCAAATAATAATTTTCTCCCATTGACTGAAGTTCCGATTTGTATGACTTTACAGATATCGGGATAATGAATCTGGAACGTATCCATCATAGCTAAATATTGAGGATATGTAGGGTATGTATCGAATTGCCAGATGCCTTTTTCAGGGCCGGTGTACATGGCCACATCGGGTAAAAGATCGCCAGGGTGAGTGAGAACGGTGTAATCATAACCCATTCCTGAGAATTGCTCAAACTCTTTGGAATTGGCATAAGCCCATACCTGCAGATTCTTTACATTATCAATCGAAATAATTTGAGTAAGAGTAAATAACTCTTCCCGGCTGCCGATGTTGAAAGTGAAATAGACTTCGCCTTTCTGCTCAAGGTACGCCTGGGCCTTGTAGTACTCAATATTGACCTGCTGGCTATCGTTCTGTGCATTCACTTTTGGATAAACCAGGCAAACCATACAAATGCCGAAAATCAGTAAAATATTTTTCATACTTCTAGTATTTATAAAATTCTAAAATGCTTATTCTAAAACGATTTTATTAACTATATTCTGAGTTTCTGTTATTATCTGTAATACATAAAATCCTTTAGAGAAATTGCTTAAATTATAATTTTTAAGCCATTTGCCGTCAAAGAAATTTTGTTTGTCAAGATTAATTTTTACTCCATGTAAATTTACTAAATTAATTTCAATATAGGATGAACTCTTAGAAATAAATTTTACTTCTAAAATATTTTTTACGGGATTGGGGCATAAATCTATACTGTAATTACATGTATTTTCACCCATGCCGGAGCCATAAACAGAAAGCTGAACATTTCTGGTTGCAGAAGCGCCATTGACCGTATTTACTGAAACGCTTTTTGTTTTGTAGCCCGGATGACTGAAAGAAACATTATATGTACCCTGAAAAATGGGCCGGTAATAATTCCCATTATAAATATCAGAAAACACAAAAGAATTATCCATATCATGATCGGGAATAGTAATGGTTGCATCAAGAGGTATGCCGCTGGCCGAATCGGTAACAATCCCGGAAAATCCGTTGGATGCTTCTTTTATATAATTTAAAAGAGATTTATAGTTTGCATCCCAGAGAGCGGGCAAGGTATTTGCATCGGGTATTTTGGTATCAGAAATTTCCAGCGTAAATTCCCTGCAATGTCTGTAATAATTCATAAAATCCTGCCGGTTCCCATGCGTGGTATACCAAGCATAGCCGTTTGTGAATCCGCTTGACGTAACGCTTGTCATATATCCAGAATGGCCATAATATTTGGCAGTGTCAGCATACATTTTAGATACATACTGCCACCAGGAATCATCCGCATGATGTTGCGGTTTTGTATCCCATGGATAATTTACAACCTCTGCGCCTGCATGCATACAGGCAGAAAGAACAAATCTCATGGTATCCGTAAAATTCATGAAAGCAATATTTTCAGCCTGCCAACTGCTACTATCCGGATGATCGCCGCTTACAAAATCAGGAAAATTCCTGTTAAGGTCAATACTGTTTGCATTGTTACGTGTAGCGCCGGATACGGTATTATCTCCGCCATGATATGTTCCATCGGGATTTGCCAGGGGATTGATCCATATTTCATATTTATCAAGGATATCCGTTAATGCGGCATCATTTCCATAAGACGAAAGAAAATAATCAATCAACCGTAAAAGTAAAACATAACCCGCCGGCTCATCGCCATGAATGGTTGATGAATAAAGTATCTTTGGTTTAGGCTGCTTGGAAATAACAGGACTTGTAACTTTGGCAAATAAAATTTTTTTATTGTTCACAGATTGGCCGATCTCAACTATTTCACACTGGTTCGGATAATCCGTCTGGTATTGATTCATCATATCAATATAGGTCTGATAAGCCGGATAGGAATCCCAGGAATTAATACCCTTGCTGTCTGTCAAAATTTTTGGTTCTTTTAAAAGGTCGCCGGGATGAGGTAAAATTTCATATTCATAATTTAATTCCGAAAATATTTTAAATTCTCTTTCATTGGCATAGGCATAAACGACAAAAAAACCAGGACGGGTTTTTTCATCAATGGAAATAATATTGCTAAGATCGTTTATCTCTTTTTTTGATGAGACATAGATTTTAAAGTATATTTCACCTTTGTTTTTAAAGTAGTCATCTACAGGTAAAATTTTCTGAGCAAAAGAAAAAATCGGGAAAAATAAAAGAATTATGAATATTTGAATGATTGATTTCAATTCCGGGTTTTATGAATAAATACCGATACGGTATCTGTAATAGTCCAATAAATTGCACTCTAACAGCTACTCTATCGGCATTATACGTTTTTTACATTGGGCTAAATTGTTATAAGTATATGGTATAAGACGAAAGTATTAACAAATGGTTGCATAAAATTATTAGGAAATAAAGGTATACGGTATAGGGGGAATATGGTATGAGGTATGAGGTATGAGGTATGAGGTATACTTCGACAAGTTCGACAGGCTCACTGCGGGCAAACTCAGTACAGCGTAAGGCGTAAGGAGTTTATAAAGTACTTAAAGTTTGAAAGTTATGAAGTGTTATAACAAGCTATTCCCCTTCCTTCTATAAGCAAAGGGATTGGGTGTTGCATATCTTAGAGTAACCTCAAGCCCGCCGTTTCGGTTAGTTGCATATTTCTGATTGTATCGTTTTGCTGTGCTCAAATGTGGAACATCTACGATGTTCTTTTATAGCTAATTGCATGTTTTTACAATAATGTAACAGCTACGCTGTATTGCTCGTAGAGCATAAATTATTGTAACAACAGCAA
>JACREX010000228.1 GCA_016212695.1 Bacteroidia bacterium | reverse complement strand
TCAAGTAAATGTTTTAAATAACGTAGAAACCAACAGGCTTTCATGAACATTTTGAATAATAATTTGATAAACCTTCATAAACCCTTGAAAAATCAGCAACTCAATAGTAAAGTACTTTATCAAAGCGGATAAGCAGTAAAATAATTTTAAAAATTAAAAAACATGAAAAATTTTATCTTATTATTAACAGTATTCTTTTTTATACAGGGTGTATATGCTACCTCTGTATCCATTCAAATAGCAAAGCAAGTTGCTATAGGATGGTACACAAACTATGCTCCAAAATCAATTACAGATTACTCTGTAAAAAATTCCCAAACTATGCAAATGAACGGGATTAATACAGTTTACATTTTTAATTTTAATGCCGGGGGTTATGTAATTGTATCAACTGATGATAGAATGCCACCGATATATGGTTATGCATTTAATTATGCAGAAATAGATTTAACAAAACTTGATAATCACGAAGCTGATTGGTTATATTTTTATTCTGCGAGAAGTTATGTGGATATTACAAATAATTATATAAATCCTAATACAAATTCAGAATGGAATAATGTAATCAATGGTATTTATTTATTGTCAGACCCGTCGAATTCGGTTTCCCCGTTACTTGAAGCAGCTCATTCATCAAGCTGGGCAACCTGGACTCATTATTTCACAGGGGCGCCTCCTTACCCTTCCGATTTTCCTTCTGGCTACAATGTGGGTGATGGGGGCTGTGTCCCTTTGGCTATGTCTCAAATAATGAAATATCATAAATTTCCAATTCATGGTACGGGGAATCATACTGATATTATTCCAGATCAACCAAATCATCAACAATACTATGTTTCTACGTTGACAGGTCAAAATGTACCCATAACTGGTAGTTTTTCTTGTGACTTCAGCACACAAACCTACGACTATAATCTTATGCCGTATGCTCTTACATGGGCTGCTCAACCAGACCCAAATAATCCACCCTTTGGCAATATGGGATGGGGCCCATTACCAACGTGGACTCAGTCTGCTGAAGATGAAGTGGGTAAATTTCAATATCAAACCGGTATTGCGTGTGATATGCAATGGTATGCTATTGGTACTTGGAATACTGCTAATGAATGGGCACAAAGTATGGTAACTTATTTTAAATATTTACCCAATTATCAATATATAACACCAGGTGGCTCAACTCCTGACGGTTTTAAAGAAGCTATTCGGAATGAAATAAAAGCAGGTAGACCAGTATTATTTTCTTATCAAAGTAGTTCATATGGCAGACATTGTATTGTTGTTGATGGATTTGAAATGACGAATTTTTTCCATAAAGTTCATGGAGATGGCGGATACTTTGATGGTTATTTTTATTTATTTCCAGCAGATAACGATGGAATTCATCAACAATTGGGGTTAAATACTTATCATCAGGCAGCAATTCATTTAGAACCCAATCCATGCGAAGTTAACGCATATTATACACAAGACTATAATTTTTTTGGAGGAAGTCTGGTGTTTTGGAACCCGATTAACAGTAAAAGAGGTGTAAATACAATTCATGTTTTTACTGGTGCTCAGTTAACGATAAATACAGAAGTGTCTTTGCTGTCAAATGCACAGATAATTGTTGAAAACGGAGGGATATTAAACTTGGGAAGCAATTGTAAACTTTATAATACATGCAATGGTATTTGGTCGGGCAATCTAACAATAAAGGGTGGCGGAATAGTAAATATTCAAAACGGAGTTCAGATTTATTTGGGCGGCACTGGTAAAATAATCGTTGAACCGGGTGGTAAATTTATTATGAATGGTGGTAAAATTTCTTCTCCTGACAATATTATGTGGCAGGGCATCGAAGTGCAGGGCAATAAAAACCTTCCGCAAACCGAAGCCAATCAGGGCGTAGTAGAATTATTAAACGGAGCTACCATAGAAAATGCCCTGATTGCTATCGAAACAATTAAAAAAACCGCAACTGGTTCTATGGATTTTAATTTTACGGGAGGAATTGTTAAAGCAAACGGGGCAATATTCAGAAATAATCAAAGTGGTATTCAGATAAGAAACTATCATAATACACAAACAAATGGTGCAATTGCATCAAACAAAAGTTATATTTTAAATTGTATTTTTGAAACTACTGCAAACTTAGTTGACCCAACAAAAAAACCTAATGAATTTATCAGATTGGATGGTTGCGAAGGAATTAGAATAGCAGGAAATACTTTCCAAAACACCAATCCTGTTACTGTACCAACGACTGAAAGGGGAAACGGTATCATGATTTATGATGCCCGTTGCAGTATAACAGACCTTTGTTTAAATAACACATCGCCTTGTACGAATTCAAAACCAAATACATTTTTCAGACTGAACTATGGCATATTAGTAAATCCGTCAAATTCTTTGAATAGTATTATAATAAGTCGGAATGTGTTCAATTATTGCAGATTTTGTATACTCCTAAAAGGAGTAAAAAATTCTATAATCACTTCAAACAAAATTAATCCCTATAAAATCGGGTTAAGTGTAGAAAACAGTACAGGTTTTACAATAGAAGACAATGAATTTTTCACAACTTATGGAGGCACTTTTGGTTGCATTATTTTTGGAACAGGCACGTTGTCTAATTCAATTTACAAAAACAAATTTCACGATATACCAATAGGAATACAAGCGCAAGACTTTCCAACTAATGTTTCAAACTCTGGTTTGCAAATCAAATGCAATAATTTCATATCAAATATTTCGGCTTATGATATTGCAATAAGTTCAGGTGCAATTGGTAACCCGCAAGGAATATGCGGTTCAATCACTTCTCCGGCAAATAACTTGTTTAGTTCCTCATCATCAAGCAGTATTTTCACAAATCAGGGAGTAACGCCGTTTACTTATAACTATTATCCGAGTTCAACCTATAACACTTTCCCTCACAATGTAGGTACTTCTGTCACTGTAAACGCTTGCCCTCAGACACAGACATGGACTTATACAGCAGGTTGTCCGTCAACAATCGGAGGCGGTGTAATTCCTAACCCAAACAATTTAATCACCAGCATTGCAACGTTGAACTCGCAACTTCAAACCTTAAACTCCACAATAGACGGCGGCAGCACCCAAAACCTCCTCAATAAAATTTACTCCAACATGTCGCCCGGCCAGTTAAAAAACGCATTACTTGCACCGGGTCCTTATCTGACAGACACGGTACTGATAGCAACCATCAAACGGCCAAGCTCGTTGCCACCCGGAATACTCAAAAATATTATTGTTCCCAACAGCCCCGTTACAACCAAAGTTATGACTGCCTTAAACACCGTGAATCTGCCTGCCGGGATTAAACAAGACATACAGGCAGTACAAATCGGCACATCGGCACGGGCAATATTAGAACAACAGATTTCAGAATTAAAACAGGAAAAAGATTTTAGCGTTTCAGAACTCATGCGCTATTATGTAAACGATTCAATCACAAAAATAGACAGTGCAATAATCTTTCTCAAAACGCAAACTGACCTTGATTCAAAACGCCAGCTTGTACAAGCCTATTTATTGAAAAACGATTGCAGCAATGCCACAGCAACAATTAATTCATTGCCGCAACAAACCGCCGATGATGCAGCATTCAAACAATTCTACACTATTTTGGCAACACTCTGCACACAGGGTAAAACAGTGTTTGACCTTACACCATCTCAATTGCAAACAATAAATACGATTGTAGCGACAAATACTTCAACATCATCAGCTGCAAAATCCGTATTAGCATTGGTTCAAAATATATTTTTCCCTGAAATTGTTGAACCCCTCATAGTTCCTGATAACCTGACCTTGCGGGGCAATTTATACAATAACCCAACCTGTAATAATAATCCTGTAATTAACGACACAATTGTATTACTCGATTCCGTTCGTCAGGTCGTCAATCTTCCGTCGTCTGTTATCACCGATGCATCCGGCTACTTCAAATTCAATTTCAACGATTTAATTTTCCTTGACCAAACAGTAAAATACACATTTGGTACAACCAGTGGAGAAGTAATACAAGACACCATTTTCAAAACCGTTCAACAATGGATTACCGCAAGCCCGGTAAATCTCACACTAAAAAAACTTACAGCAGGTTTTATCAATGATACAGTTCTTTGCTTCGCCGACACCGTTCATTTCACCAACAAAACCATGTACGGCAAGCAGCCTTACACCTCAAGTTGGAACTTTGGCGACAGTCCTGTTTACGTCAGTCATCCGTCATCCGTCGTCAGTCATAAATTCCCCTCCTCCGGCATCTTCCCCGTCACCCTCATTGCCACCGATGCTTTGGGATGCAAAGACACAGCATTAAAGCAGCTCATTATTCCCGAATGTCCCGGTATTTTTGGTTACATAAGCGAGCACGCAGATTGCGGAGGAAATCCCATTGTCAACGACACCTTGTATTTTATTGACGAGTTGGGAAACTCATTTGAT
>JACREX010000227.1 GCA_016212695.1 Bacteroidia bacterium | reverse complement strand
CGCTATTTCTTTTACCGTTTGATTTTATCACCAATGGTTTCAGATATTGGTTTTTGCTTTTCATAGATTTACAGCTATGGTTTTTGGCAGTTAATACTAAAACATGCAAAAAGGTTAATGGTTCCGGTTGGTCTTTGCCGGGTAAGAGAGTTTATAAATTGCTGTTTTTGTTTAGCTTGGGCGGTTGATAACTTTATGATTTACCGGGTATTTTCAGAATGAAAAATAGCGGGGTAACTCAAACTAAACTGCAGGCGCAATACTATGCATATCTTCAATTTGTGCATTTTATGGAATGAAATAGTTTTGTTTTTGATTGTTCTTTATAATTTTGTCCGGCTTATATTAATGTATAACTGTATAATAAATTTTAGAATGACGCATAAAGAATTTCATAAAGCAATACTGCAGGGCATCCCCGAAAAATTACCTGCCCGTAAACCATACGATGTTACTATTAACCATGCTCCCGGGCGGAAGGATATATTAACCAAAGAAGAAAAAAGATTGGCATTGAAAAATGCGCTTCGTTATTTTGACAAGAAACATCATGCCGTATTAGCTTCTGAGTTTGCAAAGGAGTTGCAGGATTACGGAAGGATTTATATGTACCGTTTCCGTCCCGATTATAAAATATATGCCCGCAGCATCAATGATTTTCCACATGCTTCGAAACAGGCGGCTGCCATTATGCTGATGTTAAGCAATAATCTTGATAATGCTGTTGCGCAGCATCCTCACGAACTTATCACTTATGGCGGAAACGGGGCTGTGTTCCAGAACTGGGCGCAATACCTGCTCGCCATGAAATATCTTGCTACCATGACAGATGAACAGACTCTGGTACTTTACTCCGGCCATCCGATGGGCCTTTTCCCTTCACACAACGATGCGCCGCGGGTGGTTGTTACAAACGGGATGGTAATTCCGAACTACTCCAAACCAGACGACTGGGAGCGGTTCAATGCGCTTGGCGTTTCACAATACGGACAGATGACGGCAGGTTCATTTATGTATATCGGCCCGCAGGGAATAGTTCATGGAACCACGATTACAGTATTAAATGCCGGTAGAAAAATTGCTAAAAAAGGAACAAGCGCTGATTTAGGAGGAAAACTTTTTGTTACATCGGGACTGGGGGGAATGTCTGGCGCTCAAGCTAAAGCCGCCGTAATTGCCGGGGTTGTTGGAGTGATTGCGGAAATAAATCCGAAAGCCGTAAGAACAAGGCATACTCAAGGTTGGGTTGATGAGGTGTACGAAGACCTTGATTTATTAATGGAAAGAATAGACGTGGCGGTAGATAATAAAGAAGCGGTTTCCATAGCGTATCAGGGCAATATCGTTGACTTATGGGAAAAATTTGTTAAAACAGGACGAAAAGTTAATCTTGGTTCTGATCAGACTTCTTTGCACAATCCCTGGGCCGGTGGTTACTACCCGGTTGGGTTATCATTCGGAGAATCACAAAAATTAATGGTGGCAAATCCTGAAAAATTTAAAGAAAAGGTTCAGGAATCATTAAAAAGGCAGGTGGCGGCAATAAATAAACTTTGCGATAAAGGAATGTATTTTTTCGATTACGGGAATGCATTTTTATTGGAAGCAGGCCGTGCCGGCGCAGATATTTTTAATAAAGACGGTAAATTCAAATATCCGTCATACGTTCAGGATATCATGGGACCTTTATGTTTTGATTATGGCTTCGGCCCTTTCCGCTGGGTATGCACTTCTTCGGATCCAAAAGATTTGGACGCCACCGATAAAATTGCCATGACAGTTCTCGGTAAAATTGCCGCAACCTGTCCGCCCGAGATAAAGCAGCAGATGAAGGATAATATCAAATGGATAAAAGAAGCAAAGCAAAACAAATTAGTTGTGGGCTCCCAGGCCAGGATTCTGTATGCCGACTGTGAAGGCCGCACAAAAATTGCGAAAGCATTTAACAACGCCATACGGGAAGGGAAAATTTCAGCACCCATAGTTCTTGGACGCGATCATCACGATGTGTCGGGAACCGATTCGCCATACCGCGAAACCTCGGATATTTACGACGGATCTTCATTCACTGCCGATATGGCGATACAGAATGTGATTGGCGATTCTTTCAGGGGCGCAACGTGGGTCTCGATTCACAATGGGGGCGGAGTGGGCTGGGGCGAGGTAATAAACGGCGGATTTGGGATGGTACTTGATGGCTCAAAAGATACAGACCGCAGATTGAAAATGATGCTTCACTGGGATGTGAACAATGGCATTGCCCGCCGCAGCTGGGCGCGCAACGAAGGAGCCATGTTTGCCATTAAACGCGAAATGAAACGAACGCCATCGCTAAAAGTTACAGTTCCTAATATTGCAGACGATGATCTGATAAATAAAATTATAAAATAGGCATACGGTCATACCATCAGATATCTTATTTTAAAATGAAGGAAATAGTATTTATTATATTTTGGGCTTTAACAATAACAGGCTATGCCCAGCGCATTCCTGACCGTATACCCATTTATCAAAACACAGGGTGGGGATTTTGTGATACATCAAAAAAAATTGTGATACCGTGTATTTACCGGAAAGTTTTCTTTTTCAACGGCGAATATGCTGCAGTATTGGACAGTTTTGCTTATTGGGGATTTATCAATAAAAAAGGAGAAGAAATTATTAAACCAAAATATGAAACGGTAGATGGATTTAAAAATGGTTTTTGCAGGGTAAAAGCAGACGATGGCTATGGATTCCTGAATTCATCAATGAAAGAAGCATTGCCCTGCAAGCTTAAAGAAACCTGTGAAGATGTGTACGATTACTTTAAAAAGGAAGGAATAGCGATTTGCAATAAACAGGTATTTGATACCGCAGGAAAGATTTCCGTATTCGATCTTTATGAAGAAACCGGCGTGTTTTCCGAAGGTTTGCTTTGGGTGACCAAAAACAGGAAGGGTGGTTTTGTAAATAAAAATCTCGAAGCGGCAATCCCGTTATCAGATTTTTCAGAAGGCGAATCAAAACCGGTATTTACCGAAGGCCTCTGCGGATTGCGCAAAAACGGATTCTGGGGCTATATTGATAAATCGGGCAAAGAGGCAATACCTTTCGAATACGATGCCGGCTCTCCTTTTGTTGAGGGACGCGCCGTTGTCGGGAAAAAATGGAAATGGGGACTGATTGATAAGTCCGGAAAAGAAATAGTACCGCTTACCTACGACTATGTCCAGTCGTATTTCGAAGGTATGGCAGTAGTGGTAAAAAACGATAAATATGGTTTTGTGGATATAAACGGGAAAGTAGTTATCCCCTGCCAGTATCACAGGGCGTATAATTTTATCAAAGGCTATGCCATGGCCCTGCATCTTGCAAAATATTTCATTATTGATAACAAGGGGAAAAAGGTTTCAAAAGATTATGAATTCATGATGTATGTTACAAAAGGAGAATTCTATCAAACCACAAATAAGAAAAAATGCGGCGTGGTTGATTACAATGGAAAAGAGCTGATTCCCTGCATTTATAAGGATGTTCCGTATTATAGTTATGAATTGAACCTGGGTATTGTTCAGAACGACGATGGAAAATACGGGATGATAAACAACAAAGGGAAATTCATTATTCCCTGTGTTTACGATTATCTTGAAATGCGCTCGGGAACCCTGATTTATGTAGAACAGATGAATCTTGACGGAAAAGGAAGAGTTGTTAAAAATGTGTATGTAGGCGATAAATTATGTCCTAATGCATGGATGCAGCAGGGTTTCTTTGATCTTACCGGGAAAAAATATTTTGATTGATATTATCCTGATCAGCTTATATTGCCCAGCATCACCTCTCAGATATTTTTTTTGGATGCAATGATTGTTTTTTCTGAAAAATACATATACTTTTACATAACTTTTATAACAAAAAAAAATTAAACTTATGCTCAGAGAAAAGACGTCCTCTTCTTTTTTATTGATTCTTTATATATTGTGTATATCTTTTATTTCCTGTAAAAAAGAAAAGAATAATGAACCTGTTACCGTGCCGTTAAATTTCACCGGCTTAGTCGCAGACAATGATACCATTCAGCCGGGAACATCAACTGCCATCACAGCTACCGCCACAGGCGAGGGATTGACCTATACATGGACCGCCACAGCCGGAAATATTGTGGGCAGCGGAAATAAAATCACATACGCTTCGACACCCTGCATGGACGGTAATTATAATATTCAGTGCGAAGTAAAAGACAAGGCCGGAAGCAGTCAGTCAAAATCTGTTACGATCAGGGTTGTATGGTAATAAAATCCGTTTGCATATTATTTTTCGTTACATTATTTCATTTCAATTTATTTTCCCAGTGCTTCTCATCGCCGGGCAATCCCATAGGAGGGACGGCCAACTTAGGCAGCGTGGAAAAAAAACTGTTGCGCATCAGCGCATTTCACAAATACAGTATTTCTGATCATTACCACAAGGGGGATAAAAACTCAGACTTTATTCTTTACGACAAAGCCGACCTGAATTTTATCGGCAGTATCATTGCATATGGCCTCACCCGCAAATTTACCATTGAAACGGAATTAGGCTGCTTCATCAATAAATCCATTTATTACGACCGGCGCATGACGCTCCCTGAATACAAAACAACAGGGTCAGGGTTTTCCAATACCGTTATTTCCGGAAAATATAACCTGTATTATAACCCGGGAAAGAGTATCAAATACACCATCAGCGCAGGCGCCAAAATTCCTTTTTCAACCGAACCCCAATATGTGAACGGAGCTATATTGCCCATAGATGTACAGCCTTCCACAGGAACTTACGGCGCAGTGATACAGTCGTATCTGCTTAAAGAAAATTCCTTTAAAGCCATGCGCTATTTCATGATAAACCGTGTGGAAATAAATGCCGTGAACAAGCAGGAATACAAGTTCGGAAATGCTTTTATAACCTCGTTGTTTGTATCAAAAAAACTTCACTTCCGATGGCAATGGCTCACTGAAAACTGGACTGCCATCCTTCAGGTCCGGCACGAATACCGAACCAAAAGCACTAATGAAGGAAATGAAGTAACGGCATCGGGAAGTAATTTGCTTTTCATCAGCCCGCAGTTAAATTATTCCATCAGCGAAAAATGGAATGTTTCTGTAATAGCAGATATTCCGATGTATCAATATTACAACGGCACTCAGCTTGCCAATAAATTTGCGGTGGGGTTTAATATATCGAGAGATATCGTCTTCAAGTAAATAATACCGAAAATAATTTTTTTATTTTTTTGGCCTGATCACGATCTCAGCATCCAGCGTGTCGCAGCCATAAGGATATTTAATATGCACTTCATACAATTTCCCTTTAATAAGGTTAACAGGTTTCTTCAGGTAAATAATTTCCGGATTATAAAGGAACTTCGTTTGTTTGGTTACGATTGAATCCGTAAGGTTTGCCCGGCTGGTTATCACCACGGCATCTGCAATGCGTGTTTTTCTCGCCCTCACGGTTACCACGGTGTCAACATAAGGCTTAACCGGTTTTGTGAGGTCAATCACATTATACAATTCTGTTGTGGATACAGGTTCGTCGTCTGCCATTAATATGGAACGGCTGTCGGTGTCAATACGTACTCCATAAATTATTTCATGGGCATCGAGCAGTTGAATGTGCGACTCAATCTTGTTGGGAATAATCCGGGTTGTGGGCTTGAAGAATTTTCGCAGATGATTTATCACCTGCACTTCGGGTTCAAAAAACTGTCCTGTGCAAAGCAATTCACAAATCACGACATCAATTTTTCCGGGTATTTCAACGGTGGAGGCATCCGCATTTATTACAGTTAATTTATTCCCTACGCCATTTTTGTCGGCAAGATTTTTTATGAGTCTGCAAAAGCGCGGTTGGAGTTCGATAGAATACACATGCTTTGCTTCGTCAAGGGCTGCAAAAACGCCCAGTATCCCGGTTCCTGCGCCTGCATCCACAACAATATCTCCCTTTTTTACGACATCTTCAATAGCTTGTTTCCAGAGGCTGGTCCGCTCAATATCATACAGGCAGAATGAAATTTCATAGGGAGTGAACTGAACATCGGTTGAGGTTTTTTTCATACGAATCAAAATGAAATGTATTATTCGGAATTATACTTTGCGTGGTATGAATTATCGCATTCTTTAAAAGCCCCAAGCCCAAAGCCACAAGTCCCAAGCCCCAAGACCTGCGCTACAAGCCCTCTTGGAATTTTGAGCTTGGTGTTTGGAATTTGGAATTTTTTTAAATGCAACAATTTACCCCGTTTTCAGTATAACTTTCCGGATACCCCGCTTCTGCAATCAGCCTGCCATAATCCTGGTGATTGTTGAACGAAAGGAGAGCCCTTACTGTTTTTGCTTTATCAAGACCTGCTGACCGGAATGTGCCTCCTTCAACCGCCATGCCCTCGTCGTCTAAACCCACATAAATGGGCATATTTAATTGCCGCGCGCATTGAACCACTTTTATAACGCTGGCGAGTTCGGGCGGCTGATACCCGTTTTTCACCATCTCATCCGTGAGCCGGCAACCCTTTGCAATATAAGTGGGATTAAGATGTACGGAGATTTGCACATTGAACTCTTTACTCAATGAATGTAGTTCTTTCACACCGTTGCATCCCTCAATAATTCCTTCTTCTTCCGTGAGGCTGTAATGCGGTTTAAGCATAAGATATGCTTTTAACGATGCCTGGTTTTCGGAAAGCAGTGATAACAGCCAGCGAAGTTTTTCAATACTTAACCCTTTATTCAGCACTTTATTTCTTAACTCCGGGCTATATGTTTCATAGCCGATTCCCGCTTCAAGGACTACATTATTTCCCAGAACATTTTTCAGCATTTTCAATTCCCAGTCTTCAACATACTCCGGCCTGGTTTCCATTGATACCTGTTTCAGACCGGGCAGATCGCATACTTTCAGGATAAGATACATCAATGAGCGGGTAGGCAGGCATTCCTGGTCGAGACTGGAACTTGCCGTATAGATGGATACTTTTGCAATTTTCTGTAATTGTTCCTGCGTGTATTGCGATAGTATATAATCAATTTGCGCATCAATGTCTTTTGCCGATACAACTTCGCCTCCGTCTGACATACTGGGCAGGGCGCAGAATGCACAGCGGCCGTATCTGCAGGGCCTTGTGTATAGCGCAAAAACAAGTTCTTTACCCAGGGCGCAATCTACATACCAGTGGAATAAAGGTTTTGTATAGTCGGGCATGAGATGATTGTATTAGTTTTTGCTTTTATTTATTTTAACCATAACATCTTCGAGGTAATGTACATATTCTGAAAAGGCGCTGGTTCTTTTAATGGAACTGTCTCTCATTTTCGGCAGGTCAATCTTTATAATTTCTTCAATACGACCCGGATTGGAATTTAAAATCACTACATGATGTGCCAGATAAACCGCTTCGGATAAATCGTGTGTAACAAGGATAATGGTTGGATCGCCTTTGGTATTTCTCCATATTTCAACCAAACTGTCCTGCATTTTTAACCGGGTATTTACATCCAATGCTCCGAATGGTTCATCCATCAGGAGAATATCTTCATTGGCGATCAGGTTTCTCGCTATGGCAACGCGCTGCAATTGTCCACCGGATAATATGGGATATTTGGCATACTTATTTTCATGCCCTTCCAGGCCGACTATTTTAATAAACTCCATAGCCCGCGTTTCACGTTCAGTTTTAGATACGCCTTTTATTTCCAGGGCAAGAGCTACATTTTCCATCACTGTCCTCCAGGGCAGGGATGAATATTGCTGGAATACCATCCCTATTTTATCGGAATCGGTTTGTTTTTTTCCTTTGATAATAATTTCACCCGAAGTCGGCTTCTGTAGCCCTGCAATATATCTGAGAATGGTAGATTTTCCACAACCGCTGGCGCCGATCAATACTACAAATTGCCCCTCATCCGGATTATCGTAAACAGAAAGGTTGAAATTATCGAAAACCGTGGTGACAGAGCCTGTGTTATTGTATTTCTGAGTAATGTTTTTCAGGTCAATAATAATAGGATTATTGCACAGGGGAACGGAAATATCTTTTGATTCAGGAACGCTTTCTGTTTTCACCGCTTTTTTTTCCTCAACGTTTTTCTTAGGTTTATCCTTATCGGAAAACAAATTGCGAAACATATTATTAGTGCCCGTCATAGTATTATGAATTGAGATTATACATATTTGAATTTGAACATTTTCTTATCTATCAGTTGAAACAGTTTATCCTGTAAAAATCCGATAAGCATGATAAGCAGGATGATCGCAAAAATCTTGTCGAGCCGGCTCTGTTTGGCGGCAGAGTAAATCATGGCGCCTACGCCGCCTTCATTATTCACCATCTCGGCAACGATAATATATGTGTAGGAGATAGCCGTTAAAATTCTGATGTCTTCCGATAGTTTTGATAACACGGAGGGGAAATAAACCTTTGTCAGCGTTTGCCAGTTGTTTGCGCCAAGCGTGCGAATCGTGTCTATGTGAATTTTTTCTGTTTCATATACGCGCTGGACCACTGTCGGTAAAAGATAAACAATAATTCCGAAAGCCAGAAAATGAACTTTCATTCCGAGAGTGATTCCAAACCATGCGATAAAAATTCCGATAAGACCGGTTAACGGCACATACCGCAACGCGTCAATATACCGGCTGAACATACTTCGCGTAACAGGCAGCAATGCGATGAGAAAACCAAAGGGGATTGATATGGCAATGGCTTCTATGTATCCCAGAAAATTAAGCTTAACAGAATAGACGGTGTTGGCTACCAGGTCGTCATTTGCAAACATTTCAATATACGACAGAAACACATTTTGCGGAGGAGGAATGGTTGCAGGTTTTATCCAACCGAATCCGGATGTAATAAGATACCAGACCATGAGAATAAATATAAACCCCGAAACAGCGACAACAGTATGGGTTTTCTTATCAAGGGTTCCTGCAAATTTTAAAAGGTTTTTCATGGTATTTGATTTATGTTAATGGCGCCTCTGATTAAAAATACATTTAACCGCAAAGGGCACAAGGAAATCGCAAAGGTCGCAAGTTTATTTTTGACACTAAATTCACGAATTATCAAGAAAAATTAGTGTAATTCGTGTCATATTGTATATTAGATGTGTCCTTAAATTATTCGCTGATGAGTTGAAAATCGGTAGTCCTGTATTTTTCGTTTGCCCCGGTTACTTTATCATCAAGAGCATGTTTAGGCCCGTTGCCCACAACGATAATACGGTTCGGATCAATGGCGTAATCTTTAACAAGAAAATCTTTTACAGCCTGCGCCCTGTTTTCCGATAATTTTTTGTTAGTTGCCGCGCTGCCCGTGTTATCCGTGTTCCCCTCAATCCTTATCCTGGCGCCGCCATATGTTTTTGCAATATCCACAAATTCTTTGATAATGGTATATTTTGCATCGCCGCTCAGTTCGAAAGAACCGCTTGGAAAATTAATGGTGACTTTTTTATTTGAAAACGATTTTTTTGTTTTATCTTCTTTGGTGATCTCGGTAAATTGTTTCTGCGCTTCTGCCTGATGTTCGGGACCTGTAAGGGTTGTTGTTTTCTGAATCAGAACGGCATTGGACACATCGCGCCAGGGCAGGGGATTATCGGCAAATTTATAGGTCTGGTACACGGCAGACATTTTGGAATACAACGCATCGGCGGTTATGGCCTTTGTGTTGCCTAATCCAAAGAAATTCAGGTTGTCGCCATGCGTTACATACCTGACATTTTCCATGGCGGCCAGCGCGTCGTCCGCTTTCATCTGGAATTTTTTAGCAAGAATTTCTGCCGCTTTTTTCCGTGCATTATCTTTATTCTGATTCAACTCGGCAGCGCCAACCATCCATCCTTCATAAAGTTTTTGTAATTTTTCCTCGTTCTTTTTAACATATTCTTCTTTTGCAAAAAAACCGTCGGCAATAATGTTGGTTGCCGTTTTTGTATTGGCAAGAATTTTGGCGCCCTGAACTTTATTCACACAGTCGATATCATCGGGCGACCAGACTACGGCTGCGTCAACGGCCTGTTGTTTGAACAGGTTGGCCGATTGAATGGCATCGGCGACATACGTGATTTTAATGTCGGTAAGGGTAAGCGAATTTGTTTTGAGCAACTCTATCAGGAATGAATGGGAGGGTGTTCCCTGGGCTACAGAAACGGTTTTCCCTTTCAGGTCGTTCACGTTTTCAATTCCGGTGCGTACGACAATAGCGTCTCCTCCTCTCGACCAGTCTGCCTGGAATAAAAATTTGGGATTGTACGAGGCAAGCGTTCCCGCTTTGCCCATTTCTGTAGGTAATGCATCAACCGTGCACCACAGCAGATCAATGTCGCCGCTTTCAAACGCTTTACGCGATGCGGTGAAATCATCCAATACTTTATATTCAACCATAATGCCATAATCCTTAAAATACCGGCATTCCGTATTCGGATCAAAACCATTGTTCATATATTGTCCCGCCGCATAGCCCGGCCATGTTACCACGCCGATTTTTATAGCGTCGCCGCTTTTTGCTTTGCCGGCTGCCTGTTTGATTTTGTTTCCCCAAAGCATATAGGCTCCGAAAATTGCGCCTACGATTAAAATGATAATGAGAATTCTCCCGGATGTTTTGATTTTTGCCATAACTGTAATAATTAATTATTTTAATAAATCTGAATAGCTGCTGTCAATGGGCGCTGCATTTGCCTCGCGCTTGGCCGTGCTCTCTAATTTGAACTGACTTTCAGGGTTAAAGGTATCAAGCATTTTGAGCCCGTCTTTTTCATATGTGGCGTTATCAAGATCAATGGAACGCATGAAATCGGACGAGTAGCTGATGGCTTTTTTCATATTGGCCAATTTGCCGGCAATGTCTTCTTTCAGGAACTCCATGGATTGTTCTACCAGTAATTTCTTCTCCGGGTCGCCCTTGAAAATTTTTAATGCTGAATTCAGCGCTTTATTCCCGGATGTAACAGATTTGTACAAGTCTTTTTTCAGTTCCAGTTCATTTTTTGCATCTTCAATCATGTATGCGCTGTTTTTATGTATCTGCGTAAGATAATCGCCAATACGGGACAGGTTATCGCGAATCGGGGATAGTTGCTTGATGTATTCGTTGAGCCGCCCGATCTGACGCGTTGCATTTCCCAATTCAGGCATCATGTTTTTTTCTTTTGCCACCTGCGCTTTGGTCATCAGTTTATGAATCTCATCATCCTTTTCTTTGATTTTAAGATTTATTTTTTCTTTCTGGGCATCCACGTCAATGGATTGTTTATAGAGATTTTCCCGTTGTTCCTCCATGTCCTGGAGATAATCTTCGGCAATAATAAACGGGTCGAGTTCAATTACAACGCCCACGAGTTTTTTCATAAGGATCTCATAAAAATACATCAGGCTGAGCCTTAATTTCCGATTGGTAATGCAATAAATTAGAACAGCAAGGCAGGCAAGTGCAATTCCCAAATGTAGTGTATTATCAAGAATGGTTATCAAGATAGGAAAAACATAATAACCAATAAGTCCCAAAATACCCAGACCCACAATAATGCCGAATTTTCCGCCCGGCCGGTTCCAGTAGGATTTTAATTTTTCTGAACTTTGAGGAAAAATTTGTGTTTCCATAAATTATAAGTTTGTTTGAATCTTTTGAATATCTGTTGTGATTTTATTTAAGACGGCTTCACAGGCAATTAAATAGCCGTTTTTATTTTTGCTGAATTTGTTTTCTTCTTCCTGAACTTCGACTTTAAGCCTCGCCGTCATGCCCTGGCTTTCCGTGATTTCCTTGGTTAATTTCTGTATCATTTCAGAATTTTTCTGAATCAGAAGTTCGAGATCTTTCAGTTTTTTCTGGCGCAGTTCAATTTCATTCCTTCCGGCATCGTTCAGGGCTTTTTCAAAATTTGTCCGGTCATTCTGAATAACCAATTTATACTGGTTGGCTGTTTCAATAAGTTTTTCTTTGGTCAGACCCTGTACGCTCAGCGCTGCAAAGGTTGCAGAAATCCGGGCGTTTTCATCGGCAATATGCTTTTCGAGGGTTTCCATCATTTTCCAGAATTCGAAATAATCCGGGCCCGGTAAATTAGCCTGGTCGAATAAACTCTCGAAATGCTTTGCAAATTTATCAACATCTTCGGCATTAAGGCGCTTTTCATATGTAACGGGCTGCCGGGAAGTAACCTGGGGCGATACGGATTGTTTTTCGGCGGTCTCGGCATTTTCGTCAAACTCGACAAAAACACCCAGCGCTTTTTTAAAAAAACCTGCCATGATTTTCAGTTTATAATTTATTGACAAATTTATAAAAAAATATGAATAAAAAAATTTATGCTTTTTTATTGATTGATTAATCGTTGCGTTCCCTGATAAACCGGGACGGAAAAGAGAATACTATGTTTGATTCAAACTACCTGAGCGGGGTGTTGGGTTGCCTGAATCTTATTATTAAAAAAACAAGACCCCCGGCAATTATGATTGCGGCAATAATAAATTGTACAAAATAACTTTTCTGACCCAATGCTGTTTCAAGGATATCAGCTGTATCGGGATTGCTCTTCAGATAACGAACCCGCACCGTAGTATTTTCAGGATGATTGTTCCAGAAATCTTCGCTTACTTCTGAATTTAATTCATGATTAAGCGAGTTCTCAACCTGATACGTTACGCGGAGCCAATGTGTATGCGAAGCCCCTTTACCTGAACGGCTGATAAATTGTTTAACTACGGTTGCCGTAGTAGTAATGCCGCCGGCTTCAAGCTTTTTATCTCGCGAAATATTTTGAAGCGTTACCGCAAGAAATATAATGCCGATTCCAAGCAAAACCAGCGCTGTAATTCCAAGTTTTTTCTTTTTCATATTAAAGGTTAAAATTTAATATTATCAGACGGCACTCGTTACGTTATTTTCGTTTAAAAAAATCATTATTTCCCCTCCACAATCTTTATCTCCTCCTCCGATAAATCATACAGTTTGTAAACCATTGTATCTATTTGCTTTTCTAATTCTGCGGTGTCTTTGCCTTGTTTTTTGGCTTCAAGGATTTGATCAACTATTGTTATGATGGGCTGTTGCTCTGTATGATTAGGTAATGGAAAGTTTTTAATATCATCAACTAAAATTTTGGGGAATGCTCCCTTTGTTGCTTTTGGCGATGAATTGAAATGATAAAAAGTCGCCAAAGTGGAATTTAAAATTCCTAACAATAATTTTATATCAAAATTCCCTTCTTTATTTTTTAAAACAATAATTATTGCAGGGTCATTATAACTTTCATCAGTTGTAAAGCCAGCAAATATTTTAGGGTTTGTTATTTCCCTAATTAAAATTCTTACTCCTTTAAAATATTTTGGTTCTCTTGGATTTGCTATACCATCGCAATAATTAATGAATTCTTTTTCATTCCATTTTACTCGATAAGGCGTAATATCTTCGCCCCACAACCATTTTTTCCAACCATTTTGTTTTTGATTACTGTGAAATATTCTATTTTTAATAGTTTCTTCATCCTGTCCTTGATATTTATCATAAGCAATAAGCCCTTGACTAATTTCAGGGAATAAATCTATTAGTATTTTTTTATTCTTACGAATTTTTGCCACGATATTAAGCACATCAGCATTCAACTTGAAAATTAAAGCCCAGTTTTGATTATTTGCAAGTAAAATATCTTTTGTTGTTTCAGATAATCTTCTGCTTATTAATTCTTCAAAAGAGGTTGCATTAGCCGTAGGTCGATAAAAAACTTTATCGTCAGATTGTTTGTTAATTAAAAGAGTAATAATACATCTCACCGTAGCTGAACCTTCAAATATATTAAAATCAGTACAGTCCAAAAGTTCTCTTATTTGCCATTGATTGAAAAGATTTTCACGATAACTTTTTGCAAAAACATTAAATAAAATTGAGTTGGGGATAATGTAGGTTTTAATTCCGTTAGGTTTTAGAATTTTTTTGGCAATATTTATAAAGAAATAGTAAATCTCAAAATCAGGAACTTTATTTAATGAAGCAACGATTGCATCACGCTGGCCACCTTTTATTGAAACTCCGTAAGGCGGATTCCCAATAACCAAATCAAAGCCCTCAAAATCTCCGTCATTATTTAATACTTCGGGGAACTCAAATCTCCATTCAAAGGCATTTTTATATATTGTACTTGCTTTAATTTCATCTAATTCTTTCGAAAGTTTAGAGATTTCGTTTTCAAGATTTTCTTTTTCTTTAATTATTATTTTTTCCTTCTTATTTCCATATTGAGATTCGGGTTCAAAAAGAAAATTACCGGTAAACCTGTTATAAAGTTCATTGAGTAGTTTGTCAAGTTTTTTCTTTTTAGGATCGTTTTGCGAAATCTGTGTTCTGAAATCGTTTTTAATTGAGTCTATAATTTTTTGCAAACCTCGTTTTACATCCCGACTTTTTTCATTTTTATAATCGTTTACAAACCCTCTGTATGCCTTAATGTCGTATTTAATGCTTTTGAGGGCTTTGCTCAAATCAGAATCTAAAGCATAGCGGCTAATCAGGCTGTTTCCGCATTTAATATTTATATCAATATTGGGCAGGGTTTCGAGTTCTGTGTACTTTTCGGCTCCGCTCAAAGTACCATCTTCTTTATAATAGGCATTTTTAAGCAATTCAATCCACAGGCGAAGGCGACAAATTTTTACAGAATTTGGATTAATATCAACGCCAAACAAGCAGTTTTCTATTATGGTTTGTTTTTCACGAAACAGAGTTTTTTGAATTCGTTGAACTTCTTTTGTTATGGGTTTTCCGTTGTGAATCGTATATTCAAAAATATCATCGCTGCTGTCGGTTAAAATTAACTCATCGTTTTCAATGCTTACTTCATAGTCTGTTATTCGGATTCCGTTTTCATCGGCCAGTAAGCCTAATTCATATTTTATTGCAATAATTTCATTGAGCAATGAAACTAAAAAATGACCGCTGCCAACAGCAGGATCACACATTTTTAAAGAATTAATTACTTCATTAAATTCTAATATGTCTTTGCTGCTTTTCCTGTCTGCAAGATAATTTTTAAGGTCTTCAAATTTCTCAACATTCCAACCGTACTTATTTTTAAATTTTTGAATTACTGCCAGTCTTACAGATTGCCGGCACATATACATTGTAATAAATCCGGGTGTGAATATTGAACCGTCTTTGTAACCGTTTATTTTCTCAAATACTTTACCAAGAACCGAAGCATTGATTATACTTTTGTTTTCTTCTTGTATTTCAGTTTTTCCCTCGCTTGCAAAGTCGTAAGCATCTAAAAATTTAAAAAGATAATCAAGGTTTGTGAGCTTGTTTGTTTTCTTCTGGATGTCTTTTAGAATAGTGTTATTGATTAATTCGAGCGGTTCGGAATTATCAAGTGAATTTATTTTTATAGCCTGGTCTTCCAGTTCGCTGATTTCAAAAAGGGAGCTGTTTAAGTATGGAATTTTACTGTATTTATTTTTGATTGCTTCAGTGCGTTCGCTGAAATTTATTGCCAACACTTTATGAAAAAGTTTAAAAAGTTCGTCAAAATCGTGAATGGTCTCAACATTTAAGAAACGGTATTGTTTGTCGCCCTTGTGATAATTTTCTAACTGACCTTCGAGTAATTTCAGGAATAATATTCGGTTTATCCATGTAATACATAGTTCAAGGGCTATGTTATAAACCCTGTCTTGCTTACTATCTCCATACAAACTTAAATCAGGGATTCTGTGTAAAGGGTCTTCGGTTTCTATTGCACTAATGGTATTTTCAAGCAAAGAACCGGAATTTCTGTTTTCCTTTTTCCTGCGGATTATATTTTTGTTACCTTCTTTTGCTTCTTCAAGTCCGATAATATGCAGGAGTTCTTTATAAAATTTATCGTTTAGAGAATTACTGTCGTTGGCAAATGGGGTTTTAAGCAAATGGTGTGGCGAAAGAATTTTAAAAAGTGCAATCAGGTTTTTATCGTCTGCCTTGTTCTCATTTTTCAATACTTTTTCATAATTGCGAATATCAAAATATGTGCAGGGTATTTCGCTGTCTATTTGCGGAATGATTTTGCTTACTTCTTCATAGAAAAATGGTGTGTCTTTTTTGTCGTTGATATAGGTTTCGTATAACTTTTTGATTTTCGTATTCCGGTAAATTACTTTGTCAAAATAATTTGCATCAATGATAAACCACTCGTAAACATTGGTAATTATAAGATATTTCAATTCGTTATTTTCTGCCTTGTTGCGTTCGTCGAAGTAGTAAAGAATTAACTCATGTAATGCTTTTGCGTTGGGCTTTTCAGTGGAGAGCATTTCATTTTTATTGCCCGGCCTTTTGGCTTCGATAATTATACCTACTTTGTCTTTATTGGTTTTTTCAAGATGTATAACAAGGTCTTTTGTATCCTTTGTATTTATTTCGTTTGTGTCTTTGTAATAAGTATCCCGTAAAAAATCCCGTATATGATTTTTTTGATTTTCTTCTCTTTCTATTTCATCAATCTTTGTTAGAAGATTAATAAGGTTCTCCTTAAATAAATCTATCTCGCTTCTTAAAGGCTTTTGCTTTAAAAATGCTTTATTTAGCGCTTTCTTAGGTACAATAGGCTCAATCCTCATTTCAGATATATTTTTATCTCCTCACAAATTTAAATATTTTGTAACAGTATAAAAACAATACTTCGGTAATTTTTTTTAATGAAGGGCTAAAGCCCTTAGTATTTCTACGTTTTATCAATTACCCCGACCTTGTTTTCGACAAGCTCAAACACCAGGTCGGGGTAAGTCAAAACGCTCACGAATAGCGGGCTTTAGCCCAAAATGACCCAAAAAATTACCGAACTATTGTAAAAAAACAAAACCAATTAATCAGGGTCCCTGAACACCCTGATTCTCTTTCTTTGGAAAGTATTTTCTATAAAGATCGCCAAAGAATATTTTAACCTTCACGCTGTAAATAGGAGACGTAAAACTTTCGTCGTTCATGCGGTTGTCTATAAGCATGAGCCGGTAGCCTATGCCGCCGCCAACGCCCAGCCAGAAAAATATCCTGTACTGTGCGCAGAGGTTCGCTTCATAAAGCCCCATCAGCCGCGGCTCTGTTTCGTACGGCAACTTATTGAGATCGTAGCGGTACTTTGACACGCCTATTCCGAGATGCAGAGGGAAACAAATCTCCCAGCGTTTCTTATTATAAAAAACATACTCCACAAATATTCCGCCATAATTAAAATTGAGCCGTGCATTCACAGAGGTATCGGGCAGGTTATTTTCTCTTGAAACGACCTTGTTTTTGGAAAAATCCGAGAATAAAAAATAATATCCGAAACCGGTTTTAAGTTTCTTATCAAAATCCAGTCCGAGGTTAATGCCCCAGATGCTTACATTATTTGCCGATATAAACGATGTTTTGGTATCGAAACGAAATGCGATCCGGGGTTTCTGCTTCAGGAACGTTTTCAACGAATCCAGAAATTGCGCGGAACAAGAAAAGGAAAGGCTTGCCAGCAAAAATACTATGACGGTTTTTATTCTCAAGGAATCTTTAATTTTACGCAAAGGTATATTTTAAATGGTAATCAGTAATCGGTAATCGGTATTCAGTACAGTCGTCGGTCGTCAATCATCAGTCAAGTAAGAAACCACTGATTACCGTTCGCCGCAGGCGAAACCGATTACCGATTACCGCACTAGTTTGTATTATACCATGTTAAATTCGTATCTCTCCCCTCAAATTAATAGATGCTTTTACTCCGACCATATAAAACTTCGATTTATCAAAACCAACAAAAACACCGATACCACATAAAAGACCGATCTGGTTCATCGAATATCCGGCTTCCCAGTAGGGTTTGCATTTTTCAGTATAAAGCGCAGACAGGTACAAATTTTCCATCCACATCCGGTTGCTGAACCATGGCAGATATTTAATGACAAGGTAGGGCGATTGATACGTTACAAACCCCTGCGCGTAACCTGAATTGGCGCTGTATTTATAATATGCAAGGAATTGAAAACTATTCGGGAAATCACCCACAACCACGGGTATCTCCTGCGTGTTGAAATGTTTGTAATCGGTAAAGTACAGCCGGTCTTTCAGCAAAAAATCCCCACAGGCCAGGCGGTACGACAACCTGTTGTTCGGACCCATTTTAATGTTCTGCCTGATGCCTGCTTCCAAGTGAATGAATTTAACATCGCTTAGCGCAATATCGGGTACGCCGAATTTTGCGTCAACAGAAAATGTAGGATATTTTGACGAGAGCATCCGCTTGCGGTTTTTATACATATAATAATAATACTCCGGCGTATAGTTTAAATTCAGCCTTGCAATGACCGCCCTGTGGTCTGGGAGGAGTGTTCCGTACACGGAATCATTCACCGGGATATTTCGCGTATACTCTTTTTGATCTGTAAAAAAGAAAGAAAAATCAGTATGGTTTTCGAGCATTCTCCGATAATAGTAACTAATCCCCGTAATCAGCTCAAGCCCGTTTACCAGGTCAATCTGGTTCTGGATTTCTCCGTATTGCTGTTCGTAAAGTTTCATATAATTTTTACGGAAAAATAAGGATGAAACCGTATTTCCCAATGCGCTGACGCCTTCGCGGCGGTTGAAGTCGGCGCTTTCGCTTCCAAAAGTAAAACTTACCGAGCCCCGTCGCAAAGGAATATACGAAAACCGGCAGCCAAGCCTGCCCATTGCCTCATTCCTGTTAAAGGCATAAGCAACAACGGGGTTAAAACTGATATCCGTATTCTCAAAACTTTTTCTATAGTAAAAATCAATTCCCGCGACAAATCCATCCACAGTATTGAACCGGAACTGTTCCGGGGTTATAAGGCCTGAAAAGGATATCCGTCTTTTCTTTTTTTCATTGCGCCAGGTGTTCCCGAAAAGTATGGTTTCATACCATGTATCTCTCTTTTTAAGGGTATCCTTTTTTTTATCGGTAGAATCTTTCATGGCCAGCGATTTTTGAAGATCTATCATGCCTTTCGCTTCTTCGGGAGTCAATTCCACCGGACGGATGATGTTCCATTTTGCAGTATCCGAAATACGGGCCGTTGAATCAATCTTAATCGTATGAGTCTTTTTAATTTCAAGATTTTTGATTGTTTCCGTATCGGCAGCTTCTTTCGTTTCTTTGTCCATGAACTTTGCCAGTTTGTACATATCCTTGTTGTTGATGTCTTCTTTTTGCATCAGCTTTTCAATTTCCTCTTTCCGTTTTTGTTCCTTTTTTAATTGGGCGTCCGTTTTGATTTTTTTATTCTTTTTGGTTTCTGTTTTTTTCTCTTCCGGTTTTTCATCATAATTCAGGGCGGCGAGATTCGCGGGCGCGGCTATCTTTTTATTTACAACCACAGACTTGTATTTCACAGACGATACATAATTGACAGCGCCTTCATTGCCTAAGAATTTTCCCTTGATGTCGAAGTTGTAAGTAACCGGCAGCCACACATTTTTTTCGACCTCGCCAAAAGTCTGCTTCACTTGGATGGTTCCGATCATGGTTTCCGCAGTAAGGTCTGCGCTGTGAATATTCCAGTAGTTATCGGCAATGTAAATATATCCTTCCACAAGCTGTTTGCTTTTTCTTTTCGGGATCACCCGGATTTTATTTACGATCCGGTCGCCCTCTTTGGCGAAACCGGCATAGCGAAATTTATAGTAATTAAAGGCGTACGGGGCAAGGGGAAGAATGATGTCTCCGATCTTGGGCTGGTAAAGGCTTGCATTGATAAATCCCATCGCATCGTCTCCCCCGGAATCGTCTGACGGGAAATTTGAACGGATCATTTTTACATTCTGATCATAGGTATCGGGCGCAGTAAAATGAATATTATTGAGAGATTCCTGCATATACAGCGAACCTTCTTTGGGCGCGTCTTTTTCCTTGCGTGTCGCAAATTTTACAGCCCATGAGAGTTTATTTATTTTTACGGATCCCTTCATATACACTTCGGATGTAAACTCCTGAACCTGGTTTTTGTAATAAGGAGCCATTCCGATGGCTTTCCTCATGATCGCATACGCCTTGTCTTCAGCGCTCGAGGAAACATTCACCGTGGGAATCAGATAGGGCTTGACAGAGAGGTTAATATTTAATGTGTTTAATCCTTTTAAAACTGTAAATTGTTTTTCAACCGTTGCATATCCGAGACATTGAAAAATTATGGTATATTTTCCCTCGTTCAGTGTAAGAAAATATTTACCGTCTTTATTGGACGACGTTCCGAATTTTGCCTCTTTCACATACACTGTAACATACGGAAGGGGCTCGCCTTTATCGTCCCGTGTAGTTCCAGAAAGCGCCTGCCCTTTAACGGCAAAAGCGAATGAAGTTAAAAATACAAAAAGAATAACGATCCTGCACACGATGTCTTCCTTTAGGCTTTTTTCCGGTTAACTTTTTTAATTACTTCAGGCTTCCTGTTTTTATCAACTTTCACATAGGTAAAATCGCCCTCTGTGACTTTAATTATTTTTCCTTCTTCAAAAGCCCTGTTAACCCATGCTTCGATGTGAACGGTAATGGAAGTAGTTCCAATCCGGATTAATTTGACAAAGCAACTCAGGATATCGCCAACGAATACAGGATATCTGAAGGTTGTTGAATTGAGCGCAACGGTAACAACCCTGCCTTTTGCAATTTTCTGGCAAAATATTCCGCCTGCAATATCCATCTGAGATATCAGCCAGCCTCCGAAAACATCACCGGAAGGGTTAGTTTCTGCAGGCATGGCCACTACCTGAATGGACAAATCTCCTTTATGTTTTTTTTTCATAATAATGATTAATTGTATTTTGCCGCACAAGTTAAGATTTTTAACATAACAAAACTAACCAATTTTTCAAGGATCCAATATTCTGCAGAGACCACCCCTATGAATGTTTTTTTGATTTTATAAAATTCATGACCAGTGATGCATTTACCTGATGGTTCGAATCATTCAGCCTGATATGAAAAACCTGCCCGGAATCTTTGCCTGATAATGCCTTCCGGTATGATTTATCATAATACGTAAGCGCCAGCATAGCCGCTTCATAATAATTTCCGGAATACAAAAATTCCACAGCTTTTCTTGTATTTAAACCGCCCAATCTTTTGTTTAATTTTTGCAGGGCTGAAGCCAGTATTTTTTTATTGCATGCTGCGTATTCAGAAACAAGATACCGGGCTCTTTCTTCTTTGGGAATTTCAAGAAAATAAAGCGGTGCTTCATTCATTTTCCTGAAAAGGCTGAGGGGTATTTTAACCGGGCCGATGTTAAAACTTTCGTCTTCCAGCCAAACGGGTTTTGACAGATCCATATCTTTCCATTGCCAGAAAAGGTTGTTCTCAAATTGTTCAACCGTTGGCTGGCGCATATTGCCAATGCCGCCAAATACAGACCCTTTATGATTCGCAAGATATTCCAGATCGATCACCTGTTCTCCGGCTGTTTTTAAAATTTTAAGAATTTGGGTTTTTCCGCTGCCCGTGAATCCACCGATAATATTAAGCCTGAAATCTTGATTGAAAAATTTTAAAACATGATTCCGGAATGTTTTGTAACCGCCATTAATTACATATACTTTTTTAAATCCGCCCGATATCAGATGTGTGGCAAAGGCACGGCTTCTCATTCCGCCGCGCCAGCAATGCACAGCTACTTTAAGCCGGGGAGCGATTTCTTTTGAAATTTTAATGAATTGATTCAGTTTGGGGTTAACTAATTCATGTCCCAGTTTTATCGCCTCTTCGTTGGATCTCTGTTTATAAATTGTACCAACAATAGCCCGCTCATGATCTGAAAAGACAGGAATATTATTTGCATCCGGAATATGTCCCTTTTCAAACTCGCCGGGAGCGCGGACATCAATCATCGGAAGAAGCGGTTCGGATTTCAGGTACTCTTCTATGCTGATTTCGGAAAAAATCGGATGACCCATGGATACGAAAAGTAATAGGATTGCATAAAACAAAAAAGGGAGAACAAATGCTCTCCCTCTTGTGCCTAACAAGCAGAAATTACTTGTTAACAGCTTTTGACAAATCGCTGCCTGCTTTGAATCTTACCACATGTTTTGCGGGAATCTTGATTTCAGCTTTTGTTTTTGGATTTCTTCCGATTCTTGCAGCTCTTTTAGCTACGCGGAAAGTACCGAAACCAACTAATGCAACGCGTCCGTCTTTCTTGTTCTTGAGAGCGTCATGTGTGCTGTGAATTAAAGCATCTACAGCCTTTTTAGCCTGTGCTTTTGTCAATTCTGCTTTCTTTGCAATTGAATCAATCAATTCTGCTTTGTTCATAATAATGAAATTTTAGAGGTTAATAAATAATTAAATAAAGCAAATATACCGCCTTTCTTTGATACTGCAAATTTTCAGCCAAAAAAAATCATCAATTGTGAATAAATAGGGCGTTTTGTTAATAAAGTGGTCGTTTAACCATGATTTTCCAATGCCTTTTTAACCAAAATTATTTACGATTTTGAATCTTTAATTAATTTTTTCATCACTTTTTAATACCCCGGGATTAACGTAATACAACGATTTATATTAAAAACGGGATACCTTGCCTATCCCGCCTGATAGCAAGGCAGGGTTTATAGTCAAAATTGCCTGTTTGGTTTTATGTCAATAGTCAATGGGGTTGAAAACCATGAACCAAAACGAATGACTAAACTGGTTGCTAAGACTTATAACAATTGACCATTTGATAAGCCCGATGTATCAGGGATAGATTATTTCAGCATCCAGCTAAAAGTAAGCCGCGGCCACACAGAAGGATCAATTTTTCGGGTTGCTGTTTTTTCGTACATCTCTACAATAAGGTTCGGACTGATAGAAATTTCTTTAACAGGGTTCCAGGTAAGGCCTGCAATAATATAGTGCCTGTAATCCCATACAGCATTCTGACGGATATTATAATCAACAAAATCGTAACGCGCCACAACGCCAAAAATTTTATTTATACGTAAGGAACCAAATACTGAAACGCCGACAGAAGACAGACCTGCCGTATCATTAATGTTATCGGCATTCGGATAAATATCACCATTCATGGCGTATTTGTAATAACTTTCACAACCCGCGGCAAACAATGATTTTTTAACACCGGCAAACAAGCCTGCTACAATTTCATCTTTTAAATATTCCTTGCTCCCGACAAAAGTTTTCATTTTACGATTGTAATCTGCATAAGCCACCACATCGCTGCTATCCGTGGGTTTATATCCGATGTTCAGGTACCCTCTTTTGTATTTGTCTGTTTCTGGTCCAACAAAACTATTATTCGCAACCATTACATTATAATATACCTTTCCTTTATCGAACACTTTTCCCCGAAGAGAAATGCCAAAGTCTCTTGTGCATACTGCTTTTCTTAAATCCATTATTGTTTTTTCGATATGGCGATGGCCCCAAACCTGTTCTGATACTTCAAACGAGAAAGTAGACTGAAGT
Source organism: Bacteroidia bacterium (assembly GCA_016212695.1). Classification (GTDB taxonomy): domain Bacteria; phylum Bacteroidota; class Bacteroidia; order Bacteroidales; family GWF2-35-48; genus GWF2-35-48. The sequence goes on along the minus strand of JACREX010000227.1, from coordinate 31,767 downwards.
CCGATAAGGACATCGTGATTTTTAAACGCATTCCATTTCAGGCGGGCATCTTTGAGGAAGACTAAGTTCTTTCCTTCATTTGTAGCGGCGCTCTCATCTGCCTCAATCCGAATAAGAGCGCTGAATTTTTGAGTAAAATTATAATCGTAGCCCAGGTTAGCCCTTCTTAAAGTAAAAGCGTTGAACTCTTTCTGTTTTTTTAATACGCTATTGGAAATATTTAAAATTCCGGTATCGGCATGAGCCACGAAATAATAATCGCCAAATACCTGTGAAACCACTTTCCCGGAAGGTTTAAATTCATCTTTGTTTTCCTGGGCTAATCCGTGAATGGCGGCAAAACAAAAAACAAGCAGAAACAATTTGTGTTTTATCATTTTATAGTCATTAAATTCCATACGATTTTTCTGATAAATCAAAATATCAATGGCTCAAAAATATATATTTATTTTAAAAATTTATCTAAACTAATTGTTATAAAATTGTTAAGAAAAAATGAATAAAACTCAATTTCTGTAAATATGCTTTAAACTGTATCTTTATTTTTGCTTATTTTAAAATTTCATGTAGGTTTGCTGCACCATTTCATTCATGAAATGGAATCCATTCAATATGAACCCGGGGTTTGTTTTAGGTGTTGATATAGGGTCTTTATCTTTGTCTGTCGTAAAGTCCGACCTCTCGGGAAAAATACACGATTCCTTTTACCGTTTTCATCAGGGTCAGATTAGGGAATGTCTGCAATCGCTAAGCAAAGAGATCGATTTGACGGATGTTCGCGGGATAGCGGCTACAGCAGCATCGTGCCTTGATCCGGAGAAAGTAATTATTTACGATCTACAAGTTGCGGTAATGGCAGCCGTTAAAAATAAATATCCGGCAGCACGCTCCATCATCGTGGTTGGAGCAGAAAAATTCATGATGATCAACTTCGATGAAAAAGGAAATTACGACAGTACGGTCAAAAATTCTTCGTGTGCCGCAGGCACCGGTAGCTTCCTCGACCAGCAGGCTTCCCGTCTGAATTTTTCGAGCATCGGCGAACTGTGCGAAACCGCTTTGCGTTATAAGGGTGAAACACCCGATATTGCTTCGCGCTGCGCGGTGTTTGCCAAAACCGATCTTATACACGCCCAGCAGAAAGGATATTCGCCAGAAGCTATTTGCGACAGCCTGTGCAAGGGGCTTGCAAAAAATGTTGCCGATACTTTATTTTGTAAAGAAACACCGATTTCCCCTATAGTATTCGGAGGCGGTGTTTCCAAAAATAAAGCAGTGGTCATTCACTTGGAAAAATTACTTCATACCCAACTGCTCGTTGACGGGCAATCCCATCTGCTAGGTGCTATAGGAGCCGCTTTGCTGATCCTGAAAAAAAATGTATTTAATCCAGATTTTCATATCCGTTCTCTCGATCATATCCTGCAAAAGGACAGTACAAAAAAAGAATATTACTATCAGCCCTTATCGTTGAAATCGTCTCATTATCCCGAATTTAAATTTGTAGATTCTTATATTGCCACATCCGTTCATTCTTCCTCTAATTTTTCGGTTCAGACAGATGTGTATACTGATCTGATACCCGGGAAGGAATATGAGGTATATCTTGGAATTGACATCGGTTCCACGAGTACCAAAGCCATGATATCAACAACCGGGAAAAAGCCGGTTGCAGGTTTTTACACTTACACAGCCGGAAAACCTCTTTCTGCCGTGCAGGCTATATTTGAAATCATTTCCGGCTTGTCTGAAAAGAAAAATGCAAAATTTGTTTTTAGCGGTGTGGCGACAACAGGTTCAGGCAGGAAATTCATCGGAAAAATTATAAGGGCAGACCTGGTAGTTGATGAAATCACATCACACGCACGAGCCGCTTTTGAACTCAATCCCGGCGCCGATACCATCATTGAGTTAGGCGGCCAGGATGCCAAATTCACCCTGATGCAAAACGGCCGGGTAATTTTTTCAAACATGAACTCCGTATGCGCGGCAGGAACGGGAAGTTTTATTGAAGAGCAGGCAAATAAATCCGGTTGCCTGATGGAAGAATATGCTTTAAGGACTGAAGGAGTGAGGGCTCCGCTCACCAGCGACCGTTGCACTGTTTTTATGGAACGCGATATCAACCGGCTCCTTGGACAGGGATATTCGGTGAATGAAGTACTGACCGCAGCCCTGCATTCCGTAACAGAAAACTATCTGAAAAAAGTGGCATCCGAAGCAAGGATCGGAAAAAATATCTGTTTCCAGGGCGCTACGGCCAAAAACAAATCATTGGTGGCGGCATTTGAGCAAAGGCTGAAGAAAAAAATATTCGTGTCTGAATACTGTCATCTTACCGGGGCTTTGGGAGCAGCGCTTTTACTGCATGACGAAAAAATAAATGAATCCCGGTTTCGCGGATTAAATCTATATAAAGAACAAATACCTGTAAATTCTGAAACCTGCAGCCTTTGCAACAACCATTGCAGGATCAGCGCTGTGACCGTTCAGGGCGAAAAAGTAAGTTACGGATTTCTCTGCGGCCGCGATGACGATACGCAAAAATTTGTTAGCAATAACCAATCGGGTTTTGATCTGATTGCAGAAAGAAAAAAAATATTCAGCAGCTATCCTGAAAAAAATTACAGAAATGAAATAACCATTGGTATACCCGCAGCATTGCACCTTACTGATGAACTCAGCTTCTGGCAGTCGTTTTTCAATTATTTATCTATCCGTAACATAACCAGCGAGAATTTCCATGAGTCCGTCAAAACCGGGAAACGCATGGCCGGAGCTGAATTTTGCGCTCCAATTAATTCACTGTATGGTCATATGGCATACCTGGCGGATAAAGCGGATTATATCTTTCTTCCGGTCTGTCTCGAAGCAAGACAAAAACCAAAAAATTCCGACAGGAATTACTGTTATTATTCCCAGTTCGGCGCGCCTCTTATCCATTCATTGGAAAATAACAACATCCGCTATAAATGCCTGTCGCCATTCCTGAATTTCAAAAAAGGAAAAATAAATACGGTTACTCAATTATATAAATGCCTGCAACCCTTATTTAAAAAAGGGATAAACCCCTTAAGAATTGCTGAAGCATTTGATAAAGCATCAAAAATATATGATAAACAAACCCGGGAATGGCGCCATGTTTTCCTGAAAAACTTTACTCCGGAAAAAAATATTTCTGTCGTCCTGTTGGGAAGGCCCTACTTGGTGTTTTCAAAAGCCATGAACAAAGGTATCCCTGATATTTTTACAGGGATGGGAATCAAAACTTTTTTCCAGAATATGATTCCTGAAGAAAATCTTACAGAGGCAGAAACGGAGAATCTTCTCAAAAAAATTCCCTGGCACTTTGCTGCAAAGATACTCAGAACTGCCTATACTGTGGCACATACCAAAGGCTTATATCCCGTATTAGTCACGGCATTTAAATGCGCGCCCGATTCATTCATCATCGAATATTTTAAAAAGGTAATGGACGCTTACGGAAAACCTTACCTGATATTGCAAACCGATGATCATGATTCCAACACAGGCTACGAAACCCGCATTGAAGCGGCGATACGGACATTCCGGAACCATGCGGGAGAAAGGGCAATAACACAGACTCCAAAATCATTTCAAATCCTCCCTTCCCCTGTAACAAAGATCGGCAACAAAACCCTGTTGTTCCCTGGCTGGGACCCCATAGTATCGCGTTTTCTTGTAGCCAACCTGCAAAGGGTGGGCATTGATGCCCGGCTGATGAACTCATCTGATCTTATTATTAAAAAAAGCATGGCTCATAATACAGGCCAGTGCCTGCCTGTGAATATCATTGCGCAGGAATTTATCGAATACGTGGAAAAGCATAACCTGAATCCTTCCAATACGATCCTGTGGATGGCTGAAACACGGCTCACGTGCAACATAAGGCTGTTTCCCTATTTCATAAAAAGCATCTTCGAATCATATAGAAAAGGTTTTGAAAAATCTGACGTGTACTTAGGCGAACTCACGCACTTAGAGATATCTGTCAATGCCTGCATTTATGCTTATTTTGCGTATATGTTCGGCGGATTGCTCCGCAAAGTAGGATGTAAAATCAGGCCTTATGAAACATGCAAAGGAGATACTGAAAAGGTTTTAGAACAAAGCATTCTTTTACTTGAAGATGCTTTTGGCGGAAAGAAGCCGTTAGACAAATCAATATCTGGGGCAGTGGCTTTGTTTGGCAGTGTCCCGTGGCAGAAAAGTCAACGACCCAAAGTAGCAATATTCGGCGATTTCTATGTACGCGACCATGATGTGATGAATCAAAATCTCATATATGCTATTGAAGAAGCCGGGGGAGAAGTGATAGCCACCCCTTATAACGAATATGTTAAGATCATCCAAAATAATGTGATACGCAGGGCTGTCGGCCACGGTGAATATTTAGAACCCGCTTTATACAAAATAGTGCTTGCCGCCACAAAATTAGTGGAAGAAAAATATTATAAACCATTTAAAAAATATTTAGGCCCGGCTCCTGAAATTCATTCCGGAAAACTCGAAAAACATCTTGAAAAATTCCATATAAATTTTCTTCATTCCGGTGAGTCATATGATAATATTCTCAAGATTTTTTACCTGCTTGAAAACCATCCCGACATTTCACTTTTTGTACAGACCAACCCTGCCTTCTGCTGCCCTTCGTTAGTTACCGAAGCCATGACGCAAGAGATCAGGCGGCTCACAGGAGTGCCTGTGGTAACCATCACCTACGACGGCACCGGCGAATACAGGAACAATGCCTTTGTTCCCTACCTGCAGAAATTTTAATGGGGCAGAAATTTTTTCCTTAACCGGATGCTCCCGGCATAGTCTAAGAATTTTTTCAGCAGGTCAAAATATAATACAATATATAATGTAAGCGCCGTAAGCCAGATGAATATGATGTTAAACCAATAGGTATCTATCATTTTCCCGCCGAGTATTTTTACGGAAGAATACAGTTGCGCCCGCCCGTGACGGTTTTCCGGGTATTGATACACCGGATCTTTGATCCTTACAAAATGATTGTTTGCAACCCGTATCTTCTCTAGTTCAAGGCTGTTCTGGACAAGTTCTGCCAGGCTGTTGTTATGGTTTTCCTGTCTTAGTTTTTCCACATTTTCTGCGCTTCCCATTGTTTTGACAAGATCGTTGTATGCCTTATCGCGTAAGGTATTGGCTGCATTGTATTTTGCCCCGTAAACCTTCTGCGCATTCTTCAGATACTCCCTGGTTTTTTCAATATCCTGCAGGCCAAATGCCGCCGGATTCAAAGAAGCGGCCTGTGCAAAATTTATTTTCGATAAAACCTCAAGATGTTTGATTTCATTTGTAAGCAATAAAAAATCATCCGTAGATTTGGTGATCTTTTTATTCAATGAAATATCTCTTTCTATTGCGTTTAATGTATTTTCCAGGGCTGGTATCACAAAGTTAGATATATACCCGTTGTTGCTCATCTCGCGGTCTAATTCAAAAAAAATCTTTTGGAAGCGGTTATTCCGGAATTGCTGTACCGCAATCGCCTCAAAAGCCCATCGCGAGGTCATAAGATCGCCGATTACCGGCGTATAATGATACGAACTTAAGCAGTTGTTGAGCCGTTCGAATTTAACGATCACCCCGCTGAATATGAGCTGCGGCACAAGAATAAACGGTATCAGGATATACACCGTGATCACGGAATTAAATGCAGACGACACGGTAAGCCCCGCCATATTTGCAAGGCACGACGCGGTGAAAAGCGCCAGCCAGTAATTCAGCGTCATTCCTTTTATCCCGAAAATTGTATTGCCGACAAGGACAAATGATAGGGTTTGAATGGCAGATAACACAAACAGGATAATGATCTTTGAATTCAGGTAGCTGAACCGGCTCAGGTCGAGAAAAACTTCACGCTGCCTGATTTTCCGGTCTTTGATTATTTCTTCTGCGCTCACGGAAAGCCCGAGGAACAGCGCCACAACCACGCTCATAAAAATATATGCCATCAGGTTGTCGTTATCGCAGAAATGGTACGAACTTCCCGTTTTTTCCGTTTTGACATAGCGGGTAACAAAGGCAAGGATCGCTGCAAGAACAGGGGCTTCGAGCAGGCTGATGAACAGGTACTGTTTGTTCGTGATCTTCGACAACACGTCTCTCGTTATAAAAATTTTCAACTGCTTTAGCAGGCCCGGAATTTTAAAATCATTTTTGGGTAATGCATTTTCAGAAACCCTCTTTTTTAATTTAGGAACTATATTGTTTGTAAAAAGACCGTACCATTCTTTGGGCGATACCTTCCTGTTTTTGGTTAGTTTACCATATTCATCCACTACCTTCGATTCTATGATCTGAAGCGCCTGTTCGGGGTTCACGTTGCCGCACTTGACGCAGTGGCTTTCGCTTGCATTGATATGATTGATGATGGTTTTAAAATAAATAACCGCATCCGAGGGATTTCCGTAATATATGGGATACCCGCCCTTATCCATGAAAATTAGTTTGTCGAACATCTTGTAAATATCCGACGAGGGCTGGTGAATATTTACGATTACTAATTTCCCTTTCAGCGTCTGTTCTTTCAGCAGGTCCATAACCATGTCCGAATCCATTGACGAAAGGCCTGAAGTGGGCTCGTCAACAAAAAGCACGTAGGGTTCGCGGATGAGTTCAAGAGCTATATTCAACCGTTTGCGCTGGCCTCCGCTTATGAATTTATTCAGCGGGCTGCCTACGGTAAGGTCTTTGATCATGTAAAGGTCTAAGTCTTTCAGCGCCCGGTCAACACATTCCGCAATTTTTTCCTCGGGTAAATTATCAAAGCACAGTTTAGCGCAGTAATACAGGTTTTGATATACCGAAAGTTCCTCGATAAGCAAATCGTCCTGCGGGATAAAACCGATGATTCCCTTTACGCTCTTTTCATCTTTATAGATATCAAATCCATTGATTGTGATTTTACCGCTCTGCGGTTTCAGGTTCCCGTTCAATACGTTCAGGAGCGTGGACTTCCCTACGCCGCTGCCGCCCATGATCCCGACAAGCTGCCCCGATTCTTCTGAAAAATTGAATTTCTGTATCCCGTTCTCGCTGTTTTTGAATTTAAAAATCACATCTTCCGCATTCAGTACAACCTTGAATTTTGTTTGTGTTTCAAGAAATTTCCCGGCAATATCGCTGTAATACACAGGCGATATTTTTGAGCTCCGTATGGACGAACCCTTGTCGAGCGTATTCACCCTGCCGGGTAAAATGCTTTGCCCGTTTAGACACAGATCGTCGTTGCCCGAATATTTTAAAAAATACGTGTTCGTGCTTTTGACCCGGAAAACAGCGATCTTATCATCAAGGTTGTCGCAGAAAATATGTTTTTGCGGCGCACCCGGAAAAATAATGCTGTTGTCAATAATCAGGATATCCCCTGTTTTCGGGGCGTTTTCCACTTTATTTAAAACAAATAAACGGCAGTTTTTAAATTCTGCTTCATCTATTTTAAACGCATCGGCAACGGTTTCCGTAAATTCCATTTCCTGTGCAGTAGGAATTTTTCCAAAGCTGATAAATTCCAGCAGTTGAAACATCACCAGAACTTTCTGTTCTTTCTGAAGTTCCTCGTTTATCTGTTCGCAGATCGAGAGTATTTTCATGGCATTCAGCGATGCGCGTTTCTTTACTTTCTTCCCTTCCTTCTCGTCAATTCCCCCGTGATAGGCGGTTACATAATCGTCAAACAATTCTAAGTTATGCTCAACCATCTCATTATTTAATTGTCTTTTAAGAAACGATTCCACAAGGCTCCTGCCCGAATTTTCTCCCTCTGCGCCGGTTACGTCATACACCAGTGCAAACAAGCGTATCAGTGCATTCAATATTTTCTCACTCATAGCTGTTGATTTACTTTTAGTAATCAGTAAACAGTAATCGGTAATCAGTAGGAACCACCGATTACCGTCCCGATAACTATCGGGAACCGAACACCGATTACTATATGTACTTTTATCCCGCTTTTAGTATAAAACAAAAACCCTGCGGCTTTTCACAGGGTTTTTGTTTTGATCTCAATTCCTCCGCTACCCGTTACACGCCGGTCTTATTTCACAAATTCATTTCTAATGCTTTCAACTTTTGCCGACAGATTTTTCAACTGGTCATCCGTAAGCGTTTCGTTAACCCCTTCAAAAATAGCATTAACTTCTTTTACTTTTCCAAACACTTCCTGGATATCTTTATCATCTTTGTAAAGGCTAAGTAAAGAAACAAGTTTCTTAAGCGTTTCCTTCTGGCCTGCAATCACTTTTTTAAGTTCCGTATTGTCTTTTGCAAACGCGGCAAGCTGTGCCGAAATATAAATGCCTTCAATGGTTCCGCTAGCAATAGAAATGGCGGCGATGTTCGACCTGCCGGATTTATTCAGGATATCGTATGTATTCGAAAATTGCTTTGTAAACATATTGATCAGCGAATCTTTTTTGTCAAAATTCTTATTCATCCGGTCGTTGACGGATTTATCAAAGGCATTCGATATCTCAAGTTTTTCCACTAACTTTTGCGTGGCGGCCAAGAAATTTGTGGTCTCCTGTTTTTTATTGTAGGTGGCGGCATAGCAAAGGTCTGCGCCATAAATTCCCCAGTTCAGCGCACGGCTCTTGGCGGTTGAATATTTCTCCGCATTATCGCACGAGTTGGAAAGATCCAATATATAGCTTGCGCCCGCTTTATTAAGCATCTGTGTTATTTCAAACGGAGTCGGAAACGATTTTATCATTTGCTCCGCTTCGGCTGCAGCCTGCTGGTTGGCCTTTGCCAGCGAGTCTATGGCATTCGCCTGTTTGTTATCCGCATTCCCGCCGCAACCGGCAAGAATAAAAACGGAAACAATAAAACCATACGCTATACTTTCTTTTAAAACTCTCATCAGGGTTGTCATACTATTTCAAATTAAAATGTTATTTGCCTTCAAAATTATTTATTTATTTTTAATTCCAAAATTTTAACTTAAAAATTGCAGATTTCACCCGCAACCCGCAACCTGTATCTGTATCCTGCATCCCATCCGTCATCCGTAATACCTCCGACTACCAACTACCAACTTCCAACATCCGACTTCCTACCTCCTCAATCTACCCATCACCCCATCATCAAATTTCCAAATCCCAAATCCTAAATCCTAAATCCAAAATCTAAAATTCCCCATCCGTTTTTTCACCCATTCCCCCCTGCAACCATTCTTTATTTTTTGTAGTCTTGTAATATGTGAACAACTTGTAAATTAATAAATTTCAAAAAACTTCCCACTCTATATACCCCTATACCTCTATACCTTTATACCTCATTCCGTCAGGCTTTGGCAACTTTTTATTTATTTCAGCGTCTTATTTAAAAAAACCGATAGGTATAAATAAGTATGTTTATTTTTCAAATTTTACTTTTTTTCTTTATTTTTGTAGGTTATAGATAAATTTTCTTAATGAAACTAAACTTATTTCAGGGCGTAAAACCTGATAAATTTATAAAACCCGCGGTTATGAAACCTTATATTTTCTTCTGGTATTTTGCGTTGCTGATATTACTGAGTAATGTTGGCCGGGCATCTGGAAATAGTAATATATCCGGCTACAATCCCCTAAAAATAAAATTCTCTGTTTTAGATTTTCTAAATTATTCTTCAATAAAAGATACGGGGAAAATAATTAATTTTGAAGAAGACTTTTTGGATAACGGCTTTCCAAAAGCTGTATTTACTATTTCTGCAACTTCAACAAATGTTACATGTTATGGATTATGCGATGGAACAATTACAGTAAGTGAAAATACAGGAACCCCGATATATCCTGTTATGATAAGATTATATCGTCCGGCGGAATTAGGCCCGCCGGCAACAGTAGATTATTATAATATCGCCAGTTTACCTTATACAATAACCGGTTTATGCGGCGCTGTAGCCGCATACTCTGTAAGGGTAAGAGATAATAATGGTGCAGGCAATTGGAGTACTAATACAGTGAATAAAAATATTAATGCTCCCGGAGAAATGATTATTCTGGAAGATTCTGTTCGGGATGTTACCTGTAGTGGTAAATGTGACGGATATCTTGAGATAATTTATATTGATAACGCAACATACCCTGTTGATTATTTATGGAGTAATGGCGAAACTACTGCCGCAATAGATACGCTTTGCCCGGGTACTTATTCTGTAACAGTTACTGACGCCAATAATTGTACTAAGGCTTTTGATGATTATTACACTATTACTGAACCGCCTGTACTTTCTGTAACCTACGATAGCACAAATGTTACCTGCCTGGGAGCGAATAATGGCACAATAACAATAAATGTCAGTGGCGGAACACTGCCATATACATATACATGGAATGATATTGGTGGCCCTGGCGCTGTATCTTCAAGAACAAATCTGCCGCCCGCTACTTATTGTGTAACTGTTGCCGATGCTAATGGCTGTTCATGGAACCGGTGTATTCAAATTACCGAACCGGCAACCGGTCTTGTTGTAACTATACCCATTGCATCTAATCCTTCCTGTGCCGGATTAAGCGACGGTTCTTTGACAGCAAGGGCAAGCGGCGGTACTGCTCCATATTCTTATGTCTGGAATGTCGGAATTTTTATTCCTGACTCTATTGCAACAGGACTTGCTGCAGGTTGTTATACTGTTACTGCATCCGATGTGTATGGTTGTTCTGCAAATACGAGCAGGTGTATCACAGATCCTCCTGCAGTTACAGGATCTGCCACTCCGAATGCGCAAACAATATGCAGTGGACAATCCACAAGTATTACTTTAAGTTCCACTTTTCCCTCCCCGACTTTTTCATGGACAGTCGTACAAAACGGCGTAACAGGAGCATCAGACGGCAGCGGTTCGTCAATAGTGCAAACTCTTACATATATAGGTCCTCCGGGTACTGTCGTATACACCGTTACTCCTACATCCGGTGGTTGCGACGGTACGCCTTTTAATGTAATTGTAACCGTAAATCCGGACAATACCATTACATTGACGTCAGCCGCAGGGACGGACAACCAGACGGTTTGTATCAATAGCGCTATTACGAATATAACCTATTCAACAACTGGAGCAACCGGCGCCACCATAACCGGCCTTCCGGCGGGAGTAACAGGCAGCTGGGCAGCCAATGTAGTAACGATAACAGGAACGCCCACGGCCTCAGGCACATTTAACTATACCATAACCTTAACGGGCGGATGTGGAAATGTCACAACAACCGGCACCATCACAGTAAATCCGGCCAATACCATTACATTGACGTCAGCCGCAGGGACGGACAACCAGACAGTTTGTATAAATAGCGCTATTACGAATATAACCTATTCAACAACTGGAGCAACCGGCGCCACCGTAACCGGCCTACCTGCAGGAGTAACAGGCAGCTGGGCAGCCAATGTAGTAACGATAACAGGAACGCCTACGGCCTCAGGCACATTTAACTATACTATAACCTTAACAGGCGGTTGTGGAAATATCACAAAAACCGGCGCCATCACAGTAATTTTGGTCAATACCATTACATTGACGTCAGCCGCAGGGACGGACAACCAGACAGTTTGTATAAATAGCGCTATTACGAATATAACCTATTCAACAACGGGAGCAACCGGCGCCACCATAACCGGCCTACCGGCAGGAGTAACAGGCAGCTGGGCAGCCAATGTAGTAACGATAACAGGAACGCCCACTGCCTCTGGCACATTTAACTATACCATAACCTTAACAGGCGGTTGTGGTAATGTCACAACAACCGGTACCATCACAGTAAATACAAACCCAGTTGCAACCGCTTCTAATAACGGCCCTGTTTGCGTAGGCGATTTATTATCTCTTACCGGGGGACCAAATGGTATGACCTCTTATGCATGGACAGGCCCCAATATTTTTGTTAACAATACCCAGAGCCCAACGGTTTCTGCTTATGCTACATCAGCTATGACTGGTGTTTATACCCTTGTGGTTACCGGAGGAACTGGTTGTACAGGTACAACCACAACAACAGTTACTGTTAATACCAAACCAACTGCAACCGCAGGCAATAACAGCCCTGTTTGTATTGGTAGCACGCTGAATTTAACATCAAGCGCAGTACCAAACGGTCTTTATACATATAGCTGGAGCGGGCCCAACAGTTTTGTATCTGGGTCACAAAATCCTTCAATTCTTAATGTAACTGCTGCTGCTGCCGGAACCTATACCGTAATAATTACCAGAAACAGTACAGGCTGCAAAGATACTGCAACCACAATTGTAACATTACCTCCACAACTTATAGCACAGATCAGTGACTCCATCATGTCGTGCGGCTCGTTCCAGAATCAGAGCGCGGGAACCACATTCCTGCCCGACGGCAATGGCATGGAGTTTACTTCTTCTATCACACATACGGTTTTTGCGCCCACAACCACCATTCAGGATGCCAATGATATTATGGTGACCCTGAATATGGAACATTCTTATCTCGGCGACATCAGGATGTGGATCACCTGCCCAAGCGGACAATCGGTTTACCTGAAAGGCGTGCAGCAATACCAGCCCGGATTTGAGGTATTTCTCGGGATTCCAAATGAAAACGATGACGAGATAAATCCTTTAAACCCGGCAACCAACCCGCCGGGAACCGGATGGGATTATAATTTTTCGAGTACCGCCGCGTATGGAAGCATGCTCCAGGAATCTATCAACCACCAGGGCCAGCCGGCATGGCACACTCTTCCGCAGGGGCAGTATAAGCCGGAACAGAGTTTCAACGGTCTCATTGGTTGCCCTATGAACGGAACGTGGACAATCCACGTTATTGACGACTGGCAGATTGATAATGGTTATATCTTTTTATGGCGCTTGGATATCCTTGATACCAGCCTGATTCCGGCTTTTTATTGCGATGGATCGGCCATGCTCACCATTTCCGGGGGTACACCACCTTATTCCATTCACTGGAACAGCGGCCCTTCAAATGATACCATCACCGACCTGTGCGCAGGCCAATACTGTGTAACCGTTACAGATGCCAATACCTGTACGGCTACTGATTGTGTTACTATTACAGACGATATGTACACCATTAACACCAGTACCACAAACCCCGGTTGTAACGGAGGAAGTAACGGAACTATCACAGTTACTATCACTGATGGATATTCGCCTTATACTATTACTTTAACTGGACCCTCTACTGATACAACTGTAACCACGCCGGACACTTCATATACATTTACCGGGCTTTTAACAGGCACCTATTATATTTCGGTTTTGGACCTCAACCTATGTCCTAAACAAGACACATTAATTTTAACCAATCCCAATGCCATCAATATCACTTCAATCACTAACAGCCCGCAAATCAAATGTCATAACGATACCACAAGCATTACTATTGTTGCAAATGGCGGCACAGGCCAGTTGACCTATCATTTATCGCCGGTTGATTCGAATTACACGGGTATTTTCCACGGCATGCATGCAGGAACTTATAACATCACGGTACATGATGTGCCGGGTTGTTACGATGATTCAACCTATACCATCGCAGAACCGGATACTTTAATTATCAACTCCCAGTCATTCACCAATGACTCATGTTACGGTGAATGTGACGGGACTATCACTATTTCTGCTTCAGGCGGCACAGGCCAGCTTACTTATTGGGCAAACTTATCAAGTAATATCACAGGGCTATTTACTCTTCTCTGCCCGAATACTTATACCATATCGGTTAAAGATGCCAACTTATGCTCTGCTACAGGGACACCCGTCATTATTTCACAGCCTTCCGCCTTCACAATAACAGAAGCTCACACGAACGAAACACCCTGTTTTAACAGTGATAACGGAACCTTGACACTCACCGCAACGGGCGGTACCGGACAGATTACTTATACTATCACCGGACCTGTTTCCAATACTACGGGTTTATTCACAGGTCTCGCCGAAGCTTGTTATACGCCCACTATTACTGATGCCAATCACTGCGATACTACGCTTTCGCCTGTTTGTATCACTGCCCCGCCCACTATTACAGCTACTGCTGTTTCTACTAATCTTATCAAATGCCACGACGAGTGCCTTGCAGGTATTACCATCACCGCTTCGGGAGGAACAGGGCAGCTTTCCTATTCGATTAACGGCGGTGTATCTTATCCTTCAACTACCGGCATTTTCAACAATCTGTGTCCCGGAACCTATACGCTTAAAGTAAAAGATGCCAACGGATGTACAGTTGATTGCGTCCCGGCTGCAATAACATTTATAAACCCTCCCGAACTTTTGATTAATACAATAACCATCACGCCTTTTGCCTGCTCTGTGGATACCACAACCATAACGGCAACGGCGAGCGGCGGAACGGGAACGCTTTATTATTACATCAATTACGGGCCGCCGCCGCTTATGGGGCCTGACCTGGATGGAATTTTCCATGGCGTTCAGACAGGGATTGATACCCTGACAGTTGAAGATTTTAATAACTGTCGTGTTGATTCGGTATTCACCATTGCGCCGCCAACCGGCATTCATGTGGATACGGCAAAGACCAATGTGCTCTGTCATGGATTATGCACCGGATCTGCAACATTAACCGTTACCGGGGGCACACCCGGCTATCACTACAGTTGGTCTAACAACGGAACTCTTGACTCGCCCACGCAAAACAATCTTTGCGCAGGGGTTTACACAATAACGGTTTCCGATCATAATATTCCGCCATGTTCTACCCTTGTTTCTATAACAATTACAGAACCCGACACTATCATATTAACCATGGATACTACATCGTCCCATTGCGGCCAGTCTGACGGCTCGGCAACAGTAACTGCTACAGGCGGCGTTGGCGGGTGGACATACAACTGGGCTCCTATTGTTGGCTCTTCAAACACCCTGGCGGCAATACCTTTCGGGATGTATTTTGTTACGGTTACCGATGGAAACGCATGTCAGAAAATTGACACTGCCGTGATAAACGATATCGGCGCGCCGGTTGTAACATTCAGCAATATTGTGAATAATCCCTGTTATGGCCAGTGTGTGGGCAGCGCAAACGCTGTAATCACACAAGGTACGCCTCCATATGATCCCCCGGTGTGGAGCGGCCCATTAGGCTATACTTTCACCGGAAACCCGGCAACCAATATGTGTGCCGGCGATTACTGGGTAACCGTTACAGATATCAACGGATGCAGCACCATGGCCGACACTGCTATTACCGAAGGCGCCCTGATAACATTGCAATCTTTTGACAGCACCAATGTTACCTGTTTTGGTTTGAGCGATGGAACAATCTCTGCTGTAGCCACAGGCGGCACAGGAAGCCTGCATTATGATATTGGAGGAGGCACTCAGATTTCCGGTAATTTCTCCAACCTTGCCTGCGGAAACTTCACGCTGACTGTTACAGATGACAGCTCCTGTTCAATTACCCGGCCGTTTACTATCATTTGCCCGAGCGATATCACCATCAATACACAAACCTCGACAAATATCACATGCCATGGCTTCAACGACGGAACAATCACTGTTTCCGCAACCGGTGGAACAGGCACATTATATTATCATTTCCTGCTCGACAGTAATATTACGGGTATATTCAGTTTATTAGGTCCCGGCGGCCCTTACACAATTACAGTCATTGACTCTATGCTTTGCTTCGAAATCAGTAATCCGTTCACCATTACCGAACCAGACACTCTTTCATATACAACCACGGATATACAGCCTGATTGCGGTACACCCAACGGCTCCATTACTATCCATATGAGCGGAGGCGCTCTCGGTTATTCTTTCCTGTGGTTCGACGGCAGCGCCGATTCAACCATCAGCAACCTTAGCGCAGGTACATATACCTGTGTTGTAACCGATGCCAACGGATGCAGTATTACCGTGTATGATACGCTGATAAACCCAGGCGCAGGAACAATTTCATTTGAACCCCTGCATGGTATCAGTTGTTTCGGAGATACAACGGCAAGTTTTGTAATCCATATCACAGGAGGCAACCCGCCCTACACAGTTGACTGGGGAACTCTGCCCGCTCATCATATACACGGAGACACGCTTGTTTATCTCGGACCCGGAACTTACACAGTTTCTGTTACTGATTTACTGTCTTGCATTAATATAAAAGACACAACCATCACAGGGCCCGACAGCATATACATACAAAGCGCCACACCTGGCAATTTATCGTGCTACCATTCCGGCAACGGTACTATAACCGCTGTTGCATCGGGCGGTACAGGAACAATAACTTATTGTATCAACACAATTCCTTTACCAACCTGTAACACTACGGGAAACTTTACCGGCCTTGCCGCAGGAAATAATTATACTTTAACTGTTACAGACGACAGCCTTTGCAGCAACACAAGAAGCCCGATTGTTATCACCGAACCGGATACCCTTATACTGCTCACCAATAGTTTTGACGCGCATTGCAACCAGGCCGACGGGAAGATAACGGTTATGGCTACAGGGGGAACGCCCGCATATGTGTTTAATCCGGGTTCCATTCTCACCGGGCTGACTCCAAATATTTATACTGTGACAGTTACAGATTCTCATGGTTGCACCGCTACTGCAACTGATACGGTTCAGAATATTTCACCCGGGACAGTCGCCTTTGTTAATCAGGCAAACAATCTCTGTTTCGGAGACACGCTGGGCAGCGTTACAGCATGGCTTACCAATGCCCCTGCCCCTCATACATATGCATGGACCATCTCTCCAGACACCATAATCTTTTCAACAGACAGCGCCATCATCAATCTTTCATGCGGTTTATATACTGTTATGGCAACTGATACAAACGGATGCATAAAGTACAGCAGCGTTGAGATCACCTGCCCTCCGCAAATTATACTCACCATTCAGGATACTATGGTAACCTGCAACGGGCAGACAAACGGATCCATCACTATTACGGCATCCGGCGGCACACCCGGATTTACCTATATTGTCGGCGCTGACACAAACCAGACCGGGTATTTCCCCGGGCTTGGAGCAAATATTTACAATATTACCGTAACGGATACCAACGGATGTTCTGTAATTACATCCGATACTATTACACAACCCAATCCATTATTTTTAAATGCTGATATCACATATCCCACCTGCGGCGATACAAATGGAGTAATAGCGCTCAACCCGGCCGGAGGAACTCTCGGATATACGTATCACTGGCTCCCCGGCGATTCTACTACAATATCCATATCAAATCTGTATGCCGGAAATTATTCAGTAACGCTTACGGATACTAACGGTTGTACAAAAGACTCTGTCGTTTTTCTGTCTAATCAGAACGGGCCTCTTATTGCATTCAATCCTGTAACAAACCTCACCTGTTTTGGAGTTTGTGAAGGTACGGCAACAGCAGATGTTACAGGCGACAATCCGCCGTTCCATTATGCATGGAGCAATGGCGATACAACGGCAACAGCAGACAGCCTCTGCGCTGATACTACTTATTATATCACTGTAACTGATAATCTGGGTTGCACATCGTATAATAGCCTGTCTCTTACTCAGCCAGACAGTATCTCTATTACTACAATAACTACGCCTATTCTGTGCTACGGAGATTTAGGCGCTATTTCAGTAACGGCAAACGGAGGAACCAATACATTCTCTTATAGTATCAATCCTCCGGGGACAAGCTATACAACAGATAATATATTTACCGGATTGCCTGCAAATACTTATACGATTACAGCCAGAGATTCCAATCACTGTTCAAATACAACATCTCCTGTCGTACTTTTTCAGCCGGACAGCATGACGCTTACAACAGTTTTCAACAATATCGTATGTCACAGCGATGGCAATGCTTCTATAACGGTAACGGCAAGCGGCGGGACTCCTTCATATAATTATATATTGAATGGTATTTTACCTCCTGATACAATTGGTAGTTATACAAATTTATTAGAAGGCTCTTATTTTATTGAGGTAACCGATTCTTTCGGATGCCAGAAAACTGCCGGGCCTTTTGATGTGAGCGACCCGCCGTTATTGTTGGTGTCAACATCCGGACAGGATCCTCATTGCCTCACGCCGGACGGTTGCGCATATGCTGCCGCTTCAGGCGGCGTACCGCCATATTCTTACTACTGGCAGCCTGGAGGACCTGCAAATGATACATTATGCGGAATCCTCGCGGGTAATTATACTGTTGATGTTACTGATAGCAGGGGCTGCATAAAATCTGCCACAGAATCGCTGTCTGACCAGGGAACATGTAATATCGTATTTTCAGGGGTTACACCTGTTCTCTGTTATAACAGTACAACTGGAACTGCCTGCGTCGCCTATGAAGTGGGATGTACAAGTACTCCACAATCCTATCTGTGGGATAACGGTGAAACAACATCATGCGCTACACAATTGCCCGGAGGAATCAATGGCGTTACCATTACTGACGCGTTAGGATGTCAGTCTGATACAACAGTGAATATCATTGCGCCAGACAGTTTCAATGTGCATTTTACAGTAACCGATATCCTCTGCCATGGGGCAAATACAGGCACAATCAGCTTCTTAGTTACAGGGGGCACGGCTCCATACCAATTTTCAATAACCGGAGTTTTTGGAACCTTTTATTCATCATCTGTCTTTACTTCGCTGGCTGCAGGAACCTATCAGTTGGCAGTGAGGGATACACATTTATGCACTAAAGATATTGGTACTGTTACCTTAACCGAACCCAGCGCTATCACGCTTTCAGCGCCGGTAGTTACCGATGTCGCATGCCATGGAGGGAATAACGGGGCGATAAGCATAACTGCAGGCAACGGTACGCCACCTTACCAGTACCAGATTTCTCCACCTTTCCCAGTTCCGCAGTGGACAGGAGTTTTCACATCGCTTACAGCCGGAACATATACCATCACTGTTGAAGACCAGAACGGATGTACCGAATCCAGCGCTCCTATAATTGTTACAGAGCCTGATTCGATTATTGTAACCGTAACTGTTACTGATGCTACCTGCGGCGCATGCGACGGATCTGCCATTGTCTCTGCAACCGGCGGTACTCCGGGTTACACCTATTTGTGGGATATCAGCGCAGGCGGCGGCAACGATACTATAGCCGTCAATTTATGCGCTGGCACATATCCGGTAACCGTAACCGACAGCCATTTCTGTTCTGCGATTGGCTTTGCGTTTATTTCATCAATGCCCAATGCAACGCTTACTTTTACTGAAACCAATGTTACCTGTCCGGGTGGAAATGACGGCTCTGTTTGCGCCAGCATCACAGGAGGTGTATCACCCTACACATACCTTTGGAGCAATGACTCAACAGATAATTGCATCACACAGCTTCCCGCCGGAATTTATTTTATAACCATTACAGACAGTATGGGTTGTATCAAGGTTGGAAGCGACACTATCACAGATCCATATCCGATCACTCTTGCGTTGGTTGACTCATCCGATGTGTCATGTTATGGCGGCAGCAATGGCGTAATACATGTGAGCGCGTCAGGCGGCACACCCGGATATCTTTACACCATAAACTTAACGTCTAACAATACCGGTGATTTCACAGGGCTTGCAGCAGGTGATCACATCATTACAGTTGAGGATACCAATCATTGTGTACAGTCGTTCCCTGCAATAACCCTTGGACAGCCGCTCACTCCGCTGCATGTGATAACCACAGTTGACAGTTCTGCCTGCGGCGATTCTACCGGCGTAGCTTATGCATGGGTATCCGGCGGTTCTCCTAACTATACTTACCTTTGGACTCCGGGCAACCAAACTAATTATTATGCATGGGGCCTGGCTTTCGGTTTATATACGGTTGTTGTTACAGATACTAACGGATGCACGGAATCAGCACAGGCCACCATTTCCGACAGCGGCCCGGGTGCGGTCTCTTTCACACAGGTGCAAAATGCAGGCTGCTTTGGATCATGCGATGGTTCGGCAACCGCTGTTCTTACCGGTGCAACGGCAGTATCTTACGAATGGCCAACCCTTCCCCCATATCCGTTTGTAGGGCAGACGGCAACCGGCCTTTGTGCAGGAGCCTATCCCGTAAATGTATTAACCTCGGATGGCTGTACCAAATCCAATTCTGTTAACATCACCCAGCCGGACAGCATTTACCTGACATCGCTGACCATTACAAATGTTTCGTGCTATGGGAGCAACAACGGCACTATCTCTGCAACAGCAGACGGCGGCACTCCATATTATGTGCATTATTACCAGTTTTCTATTGACAGTATTACTTTCTTTGCAAACAACGGCCAGTTCACCGGCCTTGCCCCGGATACCATGTCGCTGTGGATAAGAGACAGTTTAGGTTGCACAAGGAAGGTAACGCCTATTATTATTACCCAGCCTACTCAGATACAAATTAATTACTCTGTAATTGAGCCCGATTGCGGCATGAGCGACGGAAGCATCTTTGTGTCGCCAACCGGCGGTACGCCATTCAGCTACGGATACACCTATCTCTGGGACACTCCACCTTTGTATGACAATGATACGCTTCAGAACATACCATCCGGTCTATATTCTATAACCGTTACTGATTCACTCCTTTGTTCTGTTGACACTATCATTGCCCTGTCTGACTCATTCCCCGGAGTGCTGACAATTAACCCGGTTGTTAACAATAATTGTTTCGGCGAATGCACTGCATGGGCAAATGCCACCGTAACAGGCGCAACGGAACCGGTAACGATAACATGGGGCAACGGAGATACGGGCATGTTTGCCGACAGTCTGTGCGATGATGTCACCATTCATATAGTTGATGCCCTGGGCTGCCAGTTGAACGACATTGTCAGTATTTACACACCAACGATCATTCAATCTTCAAACATACAGACCAATAACCTGTGTTATAACGATTCGAACGGAAGCTTCACATTAACGGCCACAGGAGGCACTCCGGGTATTCTGCAGGGCTATCAGTATATTCTTACCGGCGACACCAATTCAACCGGTTTGTTCGACACCCTGGCATCCGGTATATATATAGTAACCATTAAAGACAGCCTTGGCTGTACACAGATGGACACGGTTACGATAACCTCTCCGCCGGCAATCAGCACAAGCATTACATCCACTAATACAAATTGTAATTTAATCCCGGGCATAGGCTTTGCAACTGTAACGGCAACAGGCGGAACTCCGGGATATGATTACATCTGGAGCAATATTCCGCCCGATCACGCGGCAACTGCCGACAGCCTTACCGCAGGCGTATATTTCGTAACAGTTACCGATATAAACGGATGCATAAAAACAGATACTGCATTTATAACAGACAACGATGCCGGAGTCATTAATTTTGATCCTGTCAAAAATGTTACCTGTTACGGAGACTCAACCGGATGGGCCACTGCAAATATTACCGGGGGCATTCCTCCTTATCATGTAGCCGGATGGGATAACGGAGATATCACATACACTGCTGATACTTTAATTGCCGGAGTACACTGGGTTGAAATCCATGATACCACGGGCTGTATTTCTATTGATACTATTATTATAACCCAGCCACAGATCATTCATATAGAAGATACCCTGATAACAGATGCAACGTGTTATCAAAGCAGTGATGGCGTAATAAACCTGTTAGTTGAAGGCGGATATCCTTCATATGAATATTCTACTGACGGAGGTTCGACGTGGGGAACAAGCAGTTCCTTCACAGGCCTTGCAGCCGGCGATCATATAATTATTGTGCGCGACGACAGCAGTTGCGTGCAGCAATTACCGCCGATCTCCGTAGGCCAGCCGGATGATATTGTACTAACAAGTACGATTGACAGTTCCAGTTGTACTCTTTCTGACGGCTCGGCAACTGTAACCGCTATTGGCGGAACAAGCCCGTATTATTACCTGTGGTGCGATTCTGCAGATAACCAGGTTACACCGATAGCAATTAACCTTCATGCAGGAGCATACGGGGTTACAGTAACCGACTTCAACGGTTGCAAAGATTCTCTGCAAGTATTGTTATCCGATGAAGGATCGCCCAGTATTACGTTCAATCCTGTAGTTAATAATCTCTGCTTTGGCGATGCGCTTGGGTATATCACCGCAGAAGCATCAGGAGGATTGCCTTATTCTTACGGATATGATTATTTATGGAGCAACGTGCCTCCGGATATTACAACTACGGCAGATAACCTGAGTGCAGGAAACTATTTCGTTTCAGTTACAGACTCTCTGGGTTGTATATCACTTAAAGATACTACAATCACTCAACCGGACAGCATTCAGGTCACGTATTCCGATACGGCAGCAAACTGTCATGGCACACACGATGGATCGCTTGTATTTATTGCTTCTGGCGGAACACCACCCTACCTGTATTCAATAGACACGTTGCCTCCCTCATCATCTGGCACATTCACCGGGTTAGGATCCGGAGCATACCTTATCACAATTGAAGATACCAACGGATGCCAGAAGATTTTTGACAGTATTATGATTTCAGAACCTGACTCCATTATCATTACCCTGGCAGCAACAGATCCGTCGTGCAGCCATAATACGTATGACGGCTCTATGTGCATAGATACCATCACAGGAGGAACTTCTCCGTACTCCTATCATTGGTCAACAGACGCGACAACCCTGTGTATTACAAGCCTGGCAGGCGGCACGTATATCCTTACCGTTACCGATCAGCATCATTGTACCGCCATCCTTACGGAATCTATATTGGGAACTGTTGAAGTAGATGCCAATGCCGGGAATGATACCACCATCTGCGAGGAAAAAACAGCCCGGCTTCACGGATCGGGCGGTGAAAACTACCTGTGGTATCCGGCCACGGGACTCAGCAGCGATATCGTTCAATCACCGTATGCAACACCCGATGCAACGATTATATACTACCTGAGGGCTTCTATTGGTATATGTTATGATATGGACACGGTTATCATTACCGTAATGCCGATTGAGCCCATTGATGCGGGGCCTGATGTAACCATCCTGGCGGGTAATTCCACTACTCTTAATGCTGTGGGCGGCCAGACGGGAACCACTTATTTATGGAACCCGGTTTCAGGGCTCAGCAGTTCCACTACGCTCAATCCTATAGTAGATGTAACTAATACCACTCTATATTATCTCTGGGCAACATCGCCCAATGGCTGTGTTTCGTCAGACTCTGTGATAGTAACCGTGATACCCAGGATTCAATTTGCAGAGGGGGTATCGCCGAATGGAGACGGCATCAACGATGTATGGACGATCAGGTATCATGAATATTATACAGGCATTGAAGTATCCGTATATAACAGGTGGGGCGAACTCATGTTCTATAACAAAGGATGTACGGAATACTGGGACGGTAAATACAAAGGGAAAGAGTTGCCTGTAGGTACGTATTATTATGTAATTGTCGTGGAAGAACCCACAGGAAAACGGGTACTGACAGGGCCGATTACGATTGTAAGATAATTTAAAGATATAGTTTTATGAAACGTATAATTTTCATATCCGCATTGTTAGTAATACTCTGGACAGACGGGATGTTTGCCCAGCAATTACCCCAATATACACAGTATATTTTTAATGAGTATATCATTAATCCTGCCGTGGCCGGAAGAGACGACTATTTCCAGGCTAAAGCGAATTACCGGTATCAATGGGCCGGCATTGTGGATGCTCCGCGCACTTATATCCTCAGTTTATACGGCCCGCATAAAACCAAAGATATGGGCTACGGAGGCTATGTATTTAATGATGTAACAGGGCCTACCAGCCGCACCGGGATAAATTTTTCTTATTCCTATATTTTGAAACTTTCGGATTCGTTGAAACTTTCTCTATCTCTTGCCGCAGGGTTTTTACAGTATAAAATTGACGGCACCAAAATCAATATGCTCGATATTCAGGATCCGTCAATTCAAAATAGAATATATACGGCGCTTGTTCCGGATGCAACTTTCGGCGCATACCTGTATGCTCCGAAATACTTTTTCGGTTTATCGGCCCAGCAATTGCTGAACAACAAGCTCGACCTGTATACCGGGGATAACGGGATGAACAGGGTAAAAAATCACTTCTTTGCATACGGCGGATATAAATATGCTATCAACAGCGATTTTGATGTTGAGCCCTCGTTATTGCTTAAGGTTATGATGCCCGTTCCGCCACAACTTGATATTACGGTGAAAGGGGCATACAAAAAAATGGTGTGGCTTGGAGCGTCTTTCAGAACAAGCGATGCCATTGGCCTGATGGCGGGATATAATTATCAGAACCAGATTTATTTTGGTTATTCCTACGATATATCTACTTCAAGCATTAAAAAATATAATTCAGGGACCCATGAATTTATGATCACGGCAAGGTTCAACAAGATCAAAAATTTCAGCAAACCCCTGCTTAAATAATGTAATAGCAGTTCCGTACAGCAAGAGATTCTCCGTGTTATGGATATATCAAAAACTTACTCATCGCGCGCTCCGATACATTTTGCAAATATCTTTTTTATTTTTTTTTTCACATCCGCTTTTATAATATCATGCAATAACCAAAAACAGGAAAAAGTCCCCGATACCATAATCCCTGAAGATAAATTAGTATTGATTCTTGTTGACCTGCACCAGGCTGATGCCTTTCTGAACTTTGGAGCCAGCAACACCCTTGTATATGAACCCAAAAATTATTATAATAAGGTTCTCGAAAACCATAGCGTAACAAGGGAGAAATTTAATGAAACCATACGATATTATTCTTCTAACCCGGCAAAACTCGATACCATCTACGATCATGTTCTTGCAAAACTAAGCGAAATGAAAGCCGAGTTAATAAAAAGCAATTATAAAAATAAATAGTACCTATACCTTTATAACCTATACCCTTATACCTTAAATTAACTATTAACATGAGCATAGCGAATAACTATATTTTGTTTGATGACAAATGCAGGATTAATCTCCTTCCATTGACATTTACACGCCCTGTCGCTGAAATCCGGACAGGCATACTGACCATACGTGAAAAATGGGATCTGATGTTGAAAAGCAAATGTTCCTATATCACCGAACCGTATCTCAGTAAAAAATTTCCCCTGAAAAAAGCCAAGGACAATATCCTTATCAATGGCTCTGTTCTTCCAAATTCCGGCCTGATAAAACAGATATGCTCCCTTAAATTCAACGAAGTTCTTATGAACAACGATATTCCGGTTGCCATAAGGCTTACAGAAAAAGAACTGTTAAATTTTAACTGTTCCGAATTCTCCGGTTACAAAATCAAAAAAACAAACTGTTATTTTTTACGGATCGAACATTCCTGGGATATCTTTACAAAGAACGGAGACGCACTGATCGAAGATTTCAAAGTAATAACCAAAGGCAGGCAATCTGCAAAGATCAGCAAGACCAACCGGGTTCTCGGAAAAAATATTTTTATCGAAAAAGGGGCGACCGTAGAATGTGCCATTTTAAATTCCTATTCCGGGCCGATATATATCGGGAAAGATGCCGAGATAATGGAAGGATCAATCATAAGAGGGCCTTTTGCCATCGGGGAACATTCTGTTTTGAAACTGGGGGCAAAAATTTACGGACCCACCACCATCGGGCCTTTTTCAAAAGCCGGAGGCGAGGTAAATAATTCTGTTATCTTCGGATTTTCCAACAAAGCCCATGATGGATTCTTAGGAAATTCAGTGATTGGCGAATGGTGTAATATCGGCGCAGACAGCAACAATTCGAACCTGAAAAACAACTATGATAAAGTGAAACTCTGGAGCTATGCAAAAGAGTGCTTTGTTGATTCCGGCCTCCAATTTTGCGGACTGATCATGGGCGACCATTCCAAATGCGGCATAAACACTATGTTCAATACAGGCACGGTAGTAGGCGTGAGCGCTAATATTTTCGGCGCAGGATTTCCCAGAAACTTCATACCCTCATTTTCATGGGGAGGAGCCCAGGGTATGACAGATTATAAAATAAGTAAAGCTATTGAAACCGCCGAACGCGTTTATGAGCGCAGGGGCATGATATTCAACGAAACTGAAAAAAGGATTTTCCGGCACATTTATGAAATAACCGGAAAGTATAAAAAAGATTAAAACTTATACACTAAGCTGATACCTCCGGGCACAGGAGTTATATACAGGGTTGTAGTCTTCTTAACATCCTGGAGATTCATAAGTATTCCCGCTTTTTTGATATACCGGACCCATTCAACAGAATAAACCATTCCCGCTATTGCTGCAAATGCCCCACAGACAATCAGGGAGCTGCCAACACCGTCTTTGGGATTATTTTGCACGACCCCGGCTCCTATTACGCTGGCAACAGTTCCTCCGAGCATCAGGCCCACTCCCAGATAAAAATGGTTGGATGCTTTGATAAGCTGATCCCCGGGTCTTCCGGATACATACTTAACCCTGCTTTCTGCCGGATTCTTTTTTACGGTTGTATCAGCGCCGGTTGTCTGCGCCATCAGGTAAGATCCGAAACCCATTGCTATGTAAATAAAAAACAGTAACTTTTTCATAGATTAAATTCGTAGTGTAAAATTAAACAAAATTTTTAATTTTACATTTGAAGAAAAATAAAATACAAGTATCGAATTTATGAACTCTCTCATGAATGCGACGAGTAGTTAATCGAAAAACATATTAAGTCATGCTTCTACAATATTACAGCCTAAGAATATCCTTTTTGATTTGTTTTCTGATAACCTTAAATTGGACGCTGTTTTCACAAGACCGGAAGAAAACAGACAGCCTTTTAATCGTTTTGAAAAATACTCAAAGTGATACATGCAGGGTACATACACTTACGGATTTATGCCAGGAATTAAAAGACAGCGATCCTGAAAATGCCATGAAATATGGCGAACAGGGATTATCCCTTGCAAAAAAAATCTCTTTTAAAAACGGTATCGCCACTTGTTTCTCTAATTTGGGTGAAGTGCTCCGGGCGCAAGGCAATTACCCCAAAGCAAACGAATACTATCAGAATGCATTAAAAATCAAAGAAGAACTGGGAGATAAAACAGGCATATCCGGATGTTACGGCAATATAGGAAATGTATATGCCATCCAGGGCGATTACTCAAAAGCTACTGAATACTTTCTGGCATCTTTAAAAATCCGTAAAGAGTTGGGTGATAAAAAAGGTGTTTCCGCCTGCTATAATAATATCGGTATTATTTATTTTAACCGGGGCGATTATCCAAAGGCGATCGAATATTATCAAAAATCCTTAAAAATCAAAGAGGAGCTGGGAGATAAAAAAGCGGCTTCTGCCTGTTATATTAATATCGGTTTTGTTTATTATAACCAGGGCAGTTTCACAAAAGCGATAGAGTATTATCAGATGGCTTTAAGAATATATGAAGAGACCTTGAACAAAAGCGGGATTGCCCTGTGTTACAATAATATTGGGATGGTGCATGATGACCAGGGCAATTATTCAACGGCCATAGAATATTTTCAACGCTCTCTTAAATTATATGAACAACTCGGTGATAAAAACGGTATGTCCGGCTGTTACAATAATATCGGGATCGCATATGATCTTCTGAATAACTGCGCAAAAGCAATAGAATACTATCAAAAATCATTAAAAATATATAAAGAACTAAACGCACGGGCAGAGGTATCTGCTGTATTTGGAAATATATCAGCAACTCACAACAAACTTAAGAATTACCCTGCAGCTATTGAATATGCTGAAAAAGGACTGAAAATAGCGATAGAAATAGGATCGCTTGACGATGAAAGAATTGCTTACATGCATTTATATGCAGCGTATAAAGGTATGGAAAATTATAAAAAAGCATTAGAAAATTTTGAATTGTCAAAACAATTAAGCGATTCGATTTTCAATGCCGAAAAGCACAAGCAACTTGCCAAAATGGAAGCGGTGTATCAAAACGAAAAAAAGCAAAAAGAAATAGAGATTTTAGAAAAGGACAAAAAACTCAAGAACGAAGAAATAAAAAGGCAAACATTGCAGAAATACGGTTTTCTCTGCGGTTTTGCCCTGATGCTCATATTAGCTTCCGTCATATTGTTCAGCTACCGGAAAATCAAAACGCAAAAACATGTAATCGAAGAAAAGAACGAGGAATTGAATCAGCAAAACGAAGAGATCCGGACGCAACGGGATGAAATCGAAGCGCAGCGGGACTTAGTCACAAAGCAAAAAGAACATATTGAACAGATTCACGAAGAACTTACAGACAGCATTCATTATGCGGAAAGAATTCAAAAGGCCGTTCTGCCCAATCTTAATGAAATTCTAAGCCCCAAGTCTCAAGACTCAAATTCCAAGCCCCAAGACCCCTTGAAATTTGAAACTTGGAATAGTTCGGCTATGCTCACTACAGGTTTGGAACTTGAAATTTTTGTTCTGTTCAAACCCAAAGACATCGTAAGCGGTGATTTTTACTGGATGGCTAAGAGAAACAACCAGCTTCTGATTGCCGTGGCAGACTGCACCGGGCATGGTGTACCCGGCGCTTTCATGAGCATGCTTGGCGTGTCATTATTAAACGAAATCGTGGCACGCAGGGATGTGACTACCGCTTCGCAGGTATTAGACGAATTACGCAAGCATATTATTCAATCGCTTCAGCAAAAAGGGATTTCCGGCGAGCAGAAAGACGGGATGGATATCGCTTTTGTGGCATTAAATACTGATACGTTAGAACTGCAGTTTGCCGGGGCGAATAATCCTGTGTATATTGTAGAGACGGGGGATTCCCCCGTCTCTACAGTACGTGAGATTCGCCCCGACAAAATGCCCGTAGCAATCCACGAAAACATGCAGCCCTTTACTAATCATGTTATCAAAATACAAAAAGGCGACACGATATACCTGATGAGCGATGGTTACGCAGACCAGTTTGGAGGACCAAAAGGAAGAAAATTTTATGAAAAACAATTGAAAGAAATATTATTGGTCAATAGTCATTTATCAATGGAAAAACAAAAAGAAATTCTTGGCAATACCATTGAAGACTGGAAGAACAATTACGGAGAAAAATATGAACAAACTGATGATGTAACGGTGTTTGGGATAAAAATTTGATCAGAGCGGTCAATGGTCAATCGTCATACGAAAAAGATAGTGCAAATGACAAATGACTGATGACATAATGATAATAGGAATTAAAATCTGGATTTATTTACTATTAATGGCAGCATCAAACACTAAAAATAAAATCACGGTACTTATCATAAATCTTTTTGTATTTGCAATAAGCTCAATTGCACAAAACCATAAAGAAATCGACAGCCTGTTGTATGCTTTGAAAATTACACAAAATGATACAAGCAAAGTCAATATTCTAAATTCTCTCTCCGCACTAACCTGCTCGTTTGATCCTGAAAAAGCCATTCAATATGGCAAACAAGGCCTGCGGCTTGCACAAACCATAGATTATAAAAAAGGCATGGCATACTGTTATAACAATATCGGGCAAGCTTATGTTGCTCAGGGAAATTATCAGGAAGCCCTAAGTTTTTATAATAAATCCATGGAAATTAAAAAAGCAATAGGAGACAAAAAAGGAATTGCTTACAGCTATACCAATATCGGGATTGTTTATTGGAATCAAAATAACTATACCAGGGCAATAGACTACTATCAAAAATCATTGAGACTATTTGAAGAGATAAATGATACCAGGGAAATTGCCGACTGTTATAACTGCATCGGGGCAATTCACTCAGACCAGGGCGGCTACGACAAAGCCATTGAGTATTATTCTTTATCCTTAAAAATCCATAAGGAGCTGCAAGATAAAAACGGAATCTCCTCGTGCTTAAACAATATAGGGTTAGCCTATTTTTATAAAGGGGAAAATGATACTGCGGCAGAGTATTTTTTTAAATCTTTCAAAATCTTTGAAGATATTGGCGATAAAAAGGGCATATCTGCTTATTACAGCAATATCGGGCTCGTCCATTTTAGCCAGAAAAAATATGACGCGGCTATAGAAGATTATTTCAAAGCCTTAAAAATTGATGAAGAACTTGGTGATAAAAATGGGATTTCCATAAGTTACCTTAACATTACCAGTTTAAAAATCATGTTAAAAAAGTATCTTCCCGCCCTTGAATATGCACAGAAAAGCCTTGCCCTTTCAAAAGAAGCCGGAAGCCTTGACAATGAAAAAATGGCTTACGAATATTTGTCAATTATTAACGACAGCCTGCATAATTACGCAGAAGCATATACATATCATAAACTTTATAAATTAATTAACGATAGTATATTCAATGAAGAAAGCAGCAAACAGTTAAAAGAAATGGAAGCCCGCTACCAGAGTGAGAAAAAACAAAAAGAAATTGAACTCAAAGAAACACAACTTGCAAAAAAGGATATTGAGGTAAAACAACAAAGGATACAGAAGTTGGCATTTATCGGCGGGTTTGTATTAATGATGGTTTTATCTGTGGTAATTTTTAAAAGCTATAGCATCAAAAAGAAAACCAATATATTATTGACAGCGCAGAAACAAGAAATTGAAGAAAAAAATGAGGAACTCAACCGGCAAAATGCCGAAATAGCCGCTCAGCGTGATGAAATTGAGGCGCAGCGGGACTTAGTCACAAAGCAAAAAGAACATATTGAACAGATTCACGAAGAACTTACAGACAGCATTCATTATGCGGAAAGAATTCAAAAGGCCGTGCTACCTTCTTCTGAATTTATTGAAAATATAATAAGAAGAACCGGCGACAGGGAGACTGGGGGAATGGGAGACCTCTCCAGATCACCTATTCACCCGCTCTCCCCTTCAATGGAATTCTTCATCCTCTTCAAACCCAAAGACATCGTAAGCGGTGATTTTTACTGGATGGCTAAGAGAAACAACCAGCTTCTGATTGCCGTGGCAGACTGCACCGGGCATGGTGTACCCGGCGCTTTCATGAGCATGCTTGGCGTGTCATTTATAAACGAGATCGTAGCACGCAAGGATGTGACTACCGCTTCGCAGGTATTAGACGAATTACGCAAGCATATTATTCAATCGCTTCAGCAGAAAGGCATATCCGGCGAGCAGAAAGACGGGATGGACATCGCATTCATAACGCTTAATTTAGATACATTGATGCAGTTTGCCGGGGCGAATAATCCTGTGTGGATAATCAAAAAGCAGCAGGAAGCAGTATCAGTAGGCAGTGAAACGCCAGAACTACCAACTGCCAACTACCAACTACCAACTACCAACTACCGCTGCCAACTGCCAACTATTAGAAATCAAAGGAGACAAAATGCCCGTAGCAATCCACGAAAACATGCAGCCCTTTACAAACCATGTTATCAAAATACAAAAAGGTGACACGATTTATCTGATGAGCGATGGATACGCAGACCAGTTTGGAGGACCAAAAGGAAGAAAATTTTATGAAAAACCATTAAAAGAAATGTTGTTGGCCAATAGTCATTTGTCAATGACGGAACAGAAAGAAATATTAAATAAGACAATCGAAGATTGGAAAAACGGATACACTGAAAAATATGAACAAACCGATGATATTACAGTGCTTGGAATAAAAATATGATTGGCGCAGTCAATGATCAATAGTTAAAAAAAATGTATTGCTTTTGACTGACGACAGACGACGGATGACCGATAACTAATGTTTAATCCTAAATTAACATCAATTTGTTAATAACTATGTAAAATTTTATTTGTTAAAATTATGATAATAAATAATTTTGTATCCAAATTATAGTTATTAATTTATATTACTATGTCATATATTGTAGAACAAAAGATTAAGG
>JACREX010000226.1 GCA_016212695.1 Bacteroidia bacterium | reverse complement strand
GATACGGTTAATGAAACCTGATAGGTTCCTGCAAACTGGTAACTCAGGGTATGAGGCCCGGTTCCGTTGCCGGGTACTGCAATACCGCCTCCATAATTCCACATAAACTGGTATTGCGAAGTGCCTGTGCCGGTATAGGTAACTGTTGTAGTACCGCCAAAGCAGGGGATATTATTGACAGTAAAGTCTGATGTGGGTATCTGTGTTAATTGAACTGTAACAGTATCAGAATTTATACAGTTATTGCCATTGTTTTCTGTCCAGATTAGTGTATATATTCCGTTAGCGCTGACTGTTAAAATTGCTGTCGGGCTGTATATATCGCTGAACATTACAGAACCTGGTCCGCTGCCTGTCCATGTTCCTGTACCCACACTGGGAATGGCATTCATCTGGTATGTTAAACTGCATACCGCAGCATCATTTCCAGCATTTGCCACAGGCATTTGAACAACATTAACGGTAAATTGCGCCGTGTTTTCGCAACCATTCGCATCGGTGCCGGTAACATAATATATGGTCTGTATTAATGGGGAAACTGTTATATTATCGCCGGTAGCGCTTGGATTCCAAATATAACTGACCCCGCCATGCGCAGTTAATACAGATGATTGGCCTGAACAAATAGGTGTCGTTCCGGTGATATTTATTATGGGCAGCGGATTTACAGTTACTGTTACCTGGGTGGAAGCTGTACATCCGGCAGCATTAGTACCAATTACAACATAAGTTGTAGTGGTTACAGGATATGCGTTTACCTGGGTTCCTGATGTAGAAGATAAACCAGTGGAAGGCGACCAGATATAAGTGGATGCATTATTTGCAGTTAAAACCGAAGTATCTCCATAACAAATCGCATTGGGCGTTGCAGTTGCAGAGATAACTAACTGCGGCGGTTGATTCACTGTGGCCGATTGTGTAGCAGTACACCCGTTAGCATCAGTTACAACTACGCTATAGGTGTTTGCTGATAAATTTACTGCAATAGAATCAATTTGTAAGTTATTCCAAAGGTAGGTATAGGGAGGTGTGCCGCCGGTCGTTGAAACGGTGATGCTGCCATCCGAGCCGCCATAACAGGTAACATCGGTAATAGTAACAACCTGCGGGTTGACTGCAGTGGGTTGTGTTATCGTGCAGTTTGCTGTTGAGCCGCATGCATTGCTATCGGTTACAGAAACTGTGTAGGTTACGGCCGATAAACCGGAAACGGCATTTGTTCCCTGCCCGACAGGCGGATTTGGCGTCCATACATAAGTAAACGGTGGAACACTTGTTGTAGCAGGCGTAGCAGTTGCAGTACCATTATTCCCTCCAAAACACGAAACCGGGGTTGTGGTTATACTCACCCCACATGTTGGACAGTCAACGGTAACTGTATCTATAAACAAAGGCCCGCAGGGGGCATTCAACTGCACTGAAACAATATAAGAACCATTTGCTAATCCGGTAACCGAATTTGTAAGGCTTGAACTGTTTAAAGTCTGGCTGATTGTGGTGCCTCCTAAATCCTGCCATAGATAGGAAACAAGTGGGTTTGAAGCAGGCGTATTAAGAGTAACGGTTGCCGTGCCTGAATTCGCTGCATTGCAAAAAGTCGTGTCAAGTATCAGGTTACAAGTGGTACTTAACGGGGCATTATAAACGCCCACATTGTGATTTCCTGAAACAAACAACAGATTTGTGTTTCTGTCGTATTTGATATCGAAAACCTGGCCGCTTGCCCAGCCCAAAGGAATACTTCCAGCCTGGGTTAATGCTGTACCATTGAAGTTGTACATTAATATATTATTACTGCTGCCGCCTATATATACATGATCGCAATCATCCACAGCAATACCTCCCTGGTTTAATGGCGTATACCATGTGCCGGAAAGTCCCACGGATGTAGCCGTGAGCGATGCTCCATTTGCCGGATTAAATACAGCTAAACCACCGCCATCATAATAATATAAATAATTATCATTTACAGTAAGGCAATTAAATCCATTCGAAGTAGAAGCAAATATTGATAGATTTGGCCAGTGATTTGAGACTTCGGAAAACCCGTACATACCGTGAGGAACCATCCATGTGTTACCGTTCAGGGTATTGTTTACCAACATTAATTGATCGTTAGTAGCGCTGGAAGCGCCGTCGCTGCTCTTTGCAAATACAACATATACCCGGCCTTGATTATTGATCGCATAACTGACGATATCCTGACAGATACCCCCAACACCCGTAAAATTGGCAACACTTATTACGCCTGTGTTGATATCAATCTGCCCTCCGTTCATGTTGGAACTTGTCCCGCCGCCAAATGCTAAAATACGGTTGGCTGAGCAATCGAACCCCATATCCCATATTTCTCGGTAGTTCCCGTCTTGTACAGATACATATCCATCGGCTATGCCATTGCTGCCAAGCCTGTAAACACGGGCGCCGCTGGCGTTAAATCCTTCACCGATATAAACCCTGTCGGTAGATTTTTCAACAATCATATTTCCTTCGTAACTGGAAAAATCATAGGTGCTTAAATGCGACCATAAAAGAGTGCCAGCAGGAGAATATTTGTTGACATAAATCACCGATTGCCCTACTGGCCTGATAAAAACATATAAATTGCTGCTGTAATCATAATCAACATCATATCCGATATCATTACCTGAAATGGTTAAACTGCTAACCCAAGGATCTATAACAAGCACATTGTTTTCATCTATCTTATCAGGTATGTTAAAATTTATAGTATTATTTTTCAATTCAAAATTTGATATTATTGATTTGTTATCAGAATAAAAACTTTTAGGCGAATGCTCGATAATATCCCAGGCCGGAGTCTGAATAACGATATTTCCGTCCATATTTAATTTCATGGATTTAATATCGCCGCTGTAATGCAATTTTGCTTTTGAAATATCGGCTCCGGGATGGACTATTAAATTATATTTTATTCCACAACTGTCTGAGGGTATAATATATTCGATATCAATTCCTTCGTAGATATTTTTATATAGGATTTTTTTATATCCGTCGGCAATGAAGGAGAGCCGGTCAAAAGTAAAATATCCTTCGCTTTTGTTTATTTCTTTAATTTCGGTATTTGGATTTGTATTTTCCCATTCAGCATATAAGTAATACGTATTGACTTTCATGTTCTCTTTTTCTTCCTCTTTCCTTTCTTCTTCACCTGCAAATACTTTTTTAATAAATATTAAAGGATTATTTTTTTGAGTGATTTTATCAATCCGAATGATTATTCCATTTTTTGTAAGGAAAAATTTTTCGGTGTTCCCGCAAAATCCATAGAGTATATTATCTTTTTTTTCAAGAACGTTAAATTGTCCTTCGTTTTTGATAAAATATTTTGTGGAATTGAGTTTAGAACTCCATACAGGGTTAAATTCTTTTGGGGTTTGAGCATATATACTTACAGAAAAAAACAAAAGCGCTATAATAAACCCGGCTTGTCGTAATTTCATGAATTTTCTCATAAATTTTATATTAACAAATATACAATGATAACTGTAATATTCAATTTAAAGACTGAAAAAATATGAAATGGTTGCCCATGAAATCTAAATTTTTAGTCTCCATGAGCTTAATTATTAGGATTTTTGTCCTATATTGTGTAGAAAACAAATTTTATGTACATTTGTAACATATTAACCTAATTACCATATTTAATGGAAAACATTGCTCCCAAAGATAAAATATTAAAGTCTTTAACTGAGAAATCTGCCGTGAAGCAGAAAGTTTATGATGTTACAAAAGCGACATTTAATATAATAAAAGAAGTTCTTCTGGAAGTGGTTAACGAATATAACCAACGCCTTCAAAATGTTGACAATCGGCTTTTGCTTGAGTACAGGGATAAAGGAGTTTTTGAGTCAGAGATAAAGGTAGCAGGAGACTTGCTGATTTTTAATATGCACTCAAATATTTTCGAATTTAACAGGGATCACGGGGTGTGGAAAATCTCATACATGAAAAACAATGCGCTTGCCAGCTACTGCGGGATTATAAATATTTATAATTTTCTTTCAGATTCTTTTAAATACAACAGGTTGGATGACCTTGGTTATCTTATCGGCAGAATATTCGTTAACAAGGAAAAGCACTTCTTTGTTGAGGGGAAGCGAGAGCTTGGTTTTTTATATAATGATTTCGGTAAAGTTCATATTGAAAAAAAAATAATCAGGACCATTATTGAATCAGCTATTTTATATACATTGAATTTCGATCTGTTGGTTCCGCCGTATGATACTGTGAAAATCCTTACTGTTTCACAAATGCAGGAGAAGATGAATAAACACAGGCTTCAAACCGGTAAGCGCCTCGGATTCAAATTTCAGGCAGACAATGTTGGGAATTTCCTTCCATAAACCGGCATTGTGAATTATAAAAAAAAAATAGGTTTGTAAGGGATATTGTTCTTAAACTAATTATAAGCAATGATTATGAAGTTCTTATTTTTCTTTTTACTAAGCTTTCCGGCTGTTAATCTACTTGCCCAGGATGTCAAAATAGAGCAATTAGAGCAGAAAGATGACGATCTGTGGTATCAGCAAGGCAACTCATTTCCTTTTTCCGGCAGATGCATTGATATGTATCCGAATGGTAAAAAGAAATATGAGGGAACTATAAAAGACGGGAAGAAAATAAAAATCTGGACTGAATACTATGATGACGATCAGATCAGTTTTCAGGCTAATTACAAAGATGGGAAACTAAAAGGCAAAGTTATTTATTACTACCCGAACGGCCAGGTAAAAGAATCAGGAGAATGCGATAACGACAGGCGGGATGGAAAATGGATTGAATGGGATGCCTTTGGCAAACAAAGTAAAAATGTTGAATACAAAATTGTCAATGAAGGCACTGATAAAAACAATCCAATTGTTGAAGGCACTGTTAAAGACGGAAGAAAATTTGATAAATGGATATATAAATTTCCCAATGGAAACAGGGAAAAACTTCAGGCTTACAAAAATGATGTTTTAGAAGGCCCATCCATTTGGTGGTACGAAAACGGGAAAAGGAAAATACAGACGTATTATTCAAATAACAACGAAAACGGGTTGCGAACCGAATGGTATGAAACCGGTATAAAAAAATTAGATGGGAATTATAAAAATGGCGTTAAAGACGGGAAATGGATTGAATACGATGAAAGCGGTAAAGTAGTTAAAGAAGCCGATTTTAAAGGAACCATCAAATATTATGAAAATGGAGAAAAGCAGGAAGAAATATCCTATGTAAACGGTAAAAAAGAGGGCATTTCTCTCTGGTATTACAGCAACGGACAAAAACAAAACCTTGAGACTTACAGAGAAGGCAAAGCGGAAGGCATTTGGACATGGTGGTATGAAAACGGAAAAAAGAAAAAAGAAGGCACTATGAAGGATGGAAAAGAAGACGGGGTATGGACAGGATATTATGCAAACGGAAATAAAAAAGAAGAAGGAACTTTTGTCAACGGGATTAAAAACGGGAAATGGCAGAAGTGGCATGAGAACGGGAATCAGCAAGGCGAACTCAATTATGATAACGGGAAAAAGGTGGGAACCCTGATAGAATATCATGCAAACGGACAAAAGGCTTTTGAAGGAACATGCCTCGACGGGCAACTAAACGGCAGCGCAGTGTCATGGAATGAAAGCGGAGTAAAAATTCTTGAGGGGAATTATAAAAAAGATAAAAGAGACGGAACCTGGACAGAGTATGATAACAGAGGCGATAAGAAGCGGAATATAATTTATAAGTCATACTCAGAGAAGCATGATAATGGCAATCCGTTTATTGAAGGAACATATAAAGAAGACAAACAAGACGGTTTATGGACCTGGTGGTATATTAATGGTCAG
Source organism: Bacteroidia bacterium (assembly GCA_016212695.1). Classification (GTDB taxonomy): domain Bacteria; phylum Bacteroidota; class Bacteroidia; order Bacteroidales; family GWF2-35-48; genus GWF2-35-48. The sequence goes on along the minus strand of JACREX010000226.1, from coordinate 4,577 downwards.
AAACAGGCTGAAGAGGAATATGAAACAGGTAAACTTAATGGAGAAGCAAAGAAGTGGTACGACGACGGAAGTATTAAATTTGAAGGGGCATATATTAAAGGAAAACCAGAAGGACAGATTACGGAATGGTATAAAAGTCATTCTAAGAAATCAGAAAAAAATTATGTAAACACTAACCCCCATGGCCTGTTTGTGGAGTATTATGAAAACGGCCAGAAACAGTCGGAAAGCAGTTATAAAGAAGGGCAGGAGGTTGGTAAATGGATAACATGGTACGACGACGGTTCCAAGAAATCTGAAAAAACATTTAAAGACGGGGTTCCTATTGGAACATATAATGAATGGCATAAAAATAAAGAGAAAAAGACTGAAGGTTTTTTTACAAACGGAAAGGAAAGCAACACATGGATTACCTGGTATGATAGCAAACAAAAAGAATCTGAAGTAACCTATGCCGAAGGGAAGAAAGAAGGGGCTTACAAAGAATGGTACAGCAACGGCAAACCTAAGAAAGAGGTAGTTTTTAAGAACGGAAAAGAAATGGATAATTATAAAGAATTTTATGAAAACGGGAATAAAAAGGTGGAAGGTAAATATAAAGATGGCGAGAAGGTTGGCAAATGGGTTACCCAATATGAGAACGGAAAAAACGAATCAGAAGCGTTTTATGTAAATGCAAAGGAAGACGGGCAGTTTCTGGAGTTTTATTCCAATGGCAATAAAAAAACAGAAGGCAATTACAAATCGGGTAAAAAAGATGGAGCCTGGCTCGCCTGGTTTGAAAACGGGAAACCCAGAAGCGAAGGCAACTATGTTCAGGATAAAAAAACCGATAAATGGAAAGAGTGTGATGAAAAGGGATTCTGCTGGGAAGGAGTGTATGTGGACGACAAGCGGGATGGAATCTGGGTAAAATACGATCAGAACGGTGTAGGGAAAGAAGATTTGAATTACAAAGCCGGAAAAATAGTTAAGTGATTTTGGGGATTTTATTGAGTATTATGAGAAAGGTATTATTTGTTTTATTTATTTGCCTATTTGATTTAACCCTGGTTTTTCCACAAAATCCAAACCCAGTAGTTTTGATTTCCGGCAAAGTTGTGAATGAAAGAAATATGAAACCCATTGATGCCAAGGTGGTATATGAATACCTTCCCGATGGCTCTGAAGCCGGTATTGCCCGTACGGATCCTGCCGATGGTTCTTATAAAATTATTTTACCTTTCGGGAAAATGTATGGCTACATGGCATTGGCCTTGGGATACTACAGCGTTACAAAAAATCTTGATGTTACAAACCTTACAAAATATACTGAGATTGAGGAGCAGAACCTTTATCTTGCTCCCTGTGAAGTGGACCAGGTGGTGCGGCTCAATAATATTTTTTTTGAAGGGAATACGGCCCAGCTTAAAAGTGAATCATATCCTGAACTCAACCGCTTTATAGAATTTTTAAAACTTAATAAAAAAATTGAAATTGAGATCAGCGGACATACAGACAACCAGGGGAAAGCAGATAACCTTAAAAAGCTTTCACAGGACAGGGCGCAGGCTGTTGTTGATTACCTGACTTCAAAAAAAATAGATGATAAGCGAATGACGGTTAACGGTTTTGGAGATACACAGCCTATTGGTTTTAACAAAACGGAAGATGGCAGGGAGATGAACCGCAGGATTGAATTTAAAATCACAAGCCTTACCCGGACCAAAAAGAAATAACTGCAGCCCTGATAATGCAACATGTAAGATATTTCAAGAATCAAAACCCGTAAAAATACCTGTATAAAAACACGACTTTTAACTGTAATTTTGCTTAACAATGAATTATATTTTTGTAATGAAAATATTTGTTATTAATTTTACATTATTAATCATTAAAATTTAAGCCCTATGAAAAGAATTTTATTCAGCCTTTCAGCAATTGTCCTGATTTTCTCTTTGCTTTTTACCCTGAGTTGCAAGAAAAAATCTGAGGAAACAAAATCCAACATTGTACCGTCTACATTCAAGGTAGATGTGCCATCTGCCATTAATTCAGCAACCGCTACCGGTTCGAAATCAATTGAAACGGATACATTGAGCGGTAATGTTATTTATGCAAATCTCAGAACTTTTATACACGTTGGCTGTGTCGCTGCCGATGCTGTTAATACTATTATGGTTGCTATTTATACGCACAACATCAACCAGGCGATGACTTTTGATTATGTATCGAATGAAGACCAGCGGACAAAGCATGTGGTAGTTATTGAAGGCGCATCATTCGGAGGCACATCCTATCAGTTTAAAATGACTATTACCGATCAGGGCTCAAATGCCATACAGGTATTTTGGAATACTAATCCGATCAAAGGCGTTGCCATTTTAAATCCCTATAATATAAATAAAAACTGGGGCGCTACATATGCCAGCACAATGTATATGGTAGAGTATAGCGAAGCGGGCGAAAATAGTTACCAAAAACAAATGACAGTTTCTATAGCAAACTTTCCGTTAATTCCTGGAAATACAAATTCAATAAACAATCTGAAAATGTTTGTTGGAAAAAATGGAAACCAGTTAACCTTGTGGGGTAACTCCAATCATCCGAATGCTACTATTATAAATCCGGCACAGGTTGGTAAAGATTATGCCTTTGTGGCTCATTCTGATGCCGGTTTAAATATCGGCGTTGCAAAAGTTGGTATTACGCCTACTGACCATACTACTACCACAGATATTTTCACAACATATGCTGTTAAAAATGTTATTGATGAAGATTTTTATGCAGTATATGGAGTGCATCTTCCAAATTCATTCTTAGCAAATGCTGAAGCCCCGGCATATTTTGTAGCACCCCAGGGTTATGTATCGTGCGGAACAAGCATTCCAAATAATTCTGGTTTCACGTCAACATTTAATAATCTGGATGGTTTAACACCATATATTCCTAATGATGTAAAGAACCTTACGTTAAGTTTTCAATAATTGTTGAATAAAATTTTTAAAGAAGAGTTCTTGCCTTTGCAGGAACTCTTTTTCATTTTTAAAAAATCATAAACCCTATTGTTCTTATAGAAATATTTGGTATATTTGCATTCCGATTGGCTCCGTGGCGTAACTGAATAGCGCATCTGACTACGGATCAGAAGGTTGGGGGTTTGAATCCCTCCGGAGTCGCACTTGTAAAATCAAACCTTTCATGTATCTTTAAACCTGAGAGGTTTTTTCTTTTCTACATACAATATACATACATTGTGCTTTATTTTTTGCATTAAAGATTATACCATAACTTTTTTGAGTAAATCGAATTTTTTTGTATATTATAAATTTCGTATATTTGCATTATTCTGAATATCTGATATAAAAATTCTTATACATAATGCTTGGAGTTAAAATCAATAATATTGTAGAAACACCTGTTAATTTACTTACAGGATTCTATTCTGACAAAAAAAATGAGCAAGACTTTGTTTTAAATGATATAATGCTCTTTAAAAGCATAATTGACAGTTTTAATAAAATCGTTGCTGATTTGAATAAACATATTTATTGTTTAATTTCTACTGAAGAAGCAAAAGAAATTTATCAAAATGTAAATCCTATTTTAAAACAAATTGAATCAGTCAGTAATTTTCTCTTAACTCTGAACACAAATAATGAAAAGGAAAAAGAACTTTTAAAAAGCGCTAACACTTTACTCAAAAATCTTAATATTTTAATTTATACTATTGAAAAAATCTCTTACTCTGATGACACAGCAAAAAATGAGCATGAGGAATTGAAAACTTTTATCCTCAGCCGTAAAAACCCAGCTTTTGCTAAACATCTATAAAATGGCAGTACAACAAAGAGAAATAGTTGAAGTCTGTTATCCTTTGCCAAATGGTAAATTAAAACCTCATCCGGTAATTGTAATATCTAATGAAGATATTTTTGATACAGAGGGTATATTTTACGGTGTTATGTTAAGCACAAAAGATTTTAATTCTGATTATATTTTTGAGATAACTGACGATATGTTAACAAAAGCTAAAAAAAGAGATGAATCTTATGTAAAATGTCAATTAATTCAGGCTTTTAATGAAAATGAAATAACGGGCAGATACGGGTATATAAAAAAAGAGCCTTTTGAAAAGTTGAAACAAAAAATTATAGAATCTATTTTCTAAAAATATTCAAATAAATTTGTATATAACAACCAAAAAAGGAGGTAAGCAGAATTAACAAAATCTATTGTAATTAAACAGAAAACATAAAAAGCGTTTTGCTTTATTTTTGATGTAGAAAACTGAGAATTTTCAATTGCTACAAAAATAATAAGTACCACGCTCACGCACGGCGTGGGCATACTTATTTGTAGCAAGGGTATCTCAGTACCTCTATATCAGATAAGCGTTGTTTACGCTTTTTCATTTTATAATAACGGAACAAATAGCATTGAATATTAACCCTTATCCCACATTGCAGCTAAAAATTTATAAAGTTCTGATTTTATGAAGTATCATTTTTAAAAAAATCAGCAGGGGGGACTACAGATTTTTTTCTTACGAATGGGGCATATTTATAATTCAACAGATCATATATCTGTTTTACTTT
>JACREX010000229.1 GCA_016212695.1 Bacteroidia bacterium | reverse complement strand
TGCAATAGCTCCTGCCTTTCCGTATCAGGTAGAATCTTGAAAAGTGCAAATATATGTTCTTTCGTAGTCATCGTATATTTAATATTTGTGCCAAAGGTAAGCAAAAATTATTAATCAACCATCAATTAGATAAGAGCCAATCTGATATATTAAACATCATCACATCCATGGAGCCGGAAAATATCGAGGCTTCGCTACACTGAATTTCCCCGTCAAAATTTGTATTGATAAAAGCATTGGCAACCAGGGCTGCTTTAAAATTAGCATCTGGAATATTGACAACTGTAATTGTCAAATGTAATGTTACAACTGAATCGCAACCTGCTGCATTGGTCAATGTCTGTGTGTAGGTTCCGCTTGCGGTGTAGGTTTGTCCGTTCAAAGTGTAACTATCGCACGCAGTTTCAGTAATTGAACTGAAAGTATTAATACAGTTTAATATTCTGGCCACCCTGTTTCTGCCTGTCCCGTCATAGCTTGTAAAATATCCCCCGATGATTAATTTTCCGTCGCTTTGAAACGCTATTGCACGGACAGTACCACCGGGTCCTGTGCCAACATTAAAGGTGGTATCAAGGCTGCCATCAGAATTCAGACGGGCTAAACGATTAATTGCGGTTCCATTATAAGATATAAATTGTCCTCCGATAATTATTTTCCCATCGCTTTGCTGGGTGGTTGCCCAGATGGAGTTATCTGCCCCTGTCCCTGTATTAAATGTGACGTCTAAGCTGCCATCGGTATTCAGGCGGGCTATATAGTTTATTGCTGTTCCATTGTATGATGTAAAAGAGCCTGCAATATTAATTTTTCCATCACTTTGTATTGCAGATGCTAATACAACGCTATTTGTGCCTGTACCTACATTAAAAGTAATATCTAAGCTGCCGTCGGTATTAAGGCGGGTTATATAATTTACTGCTGTGCCATTATATGATGTGAAATTACCACCGATAATTAATTTCCCATCGCTTTGCAGTGCTGCTGTTCGGATAGAAGCATTTGCTCCTGTGCCAACACTATAAGTTGCATCCAGGCTGCCGTCAGTATTCAGGCGGGCTATGCCTTTACTTGCTATTCCGTTATAAGTTGCAAAATCACCAACTATTATTATTTTCCCATCGCTTTGAAAAGCTATTGCATAGACATTATTAGCGCTTGCCCCAGAACCAACATTAAAAGTAGTATCTATGCTGCCGTCGGTATTCAGGCGGACTAAACGGTTCATTGCTGTTCCGTTATACGCTGAAAAATCGCCCCCGATAATTATTTTCCCATCGCTTTGTAAAGCTATTGTATTAATATTATTACCGATAAATCCGGTACCGGCTAAAAAAGAGTTATCAATGCTGCCATCGGTATTAAGGCGGGCTATACGGCTTATTACTGTTCCGTTGTAAGATGAAAAACCACCGCCGATAATTATTTTTCCATCACTTTGTATGGAGGTTGCATTGATATAATTATTTGCCCCGGTGCTTGGATTAAATGCAGTGTCTAAGCTGCCGTCGGCATTCAGGCGGGCTATGCGGTATATTGCTGTTCCATTGTAAGATATAAACTGACCTCCGATAATTATTTTTCCATCGTTTTGTATGGCTGTTGCATTGACCGTATTATCTGCTCCTGTACCTGCAATAAATGCGGCATCTAAACTGCCGTCGGTATTCAGGCGGGTTATGTAGTTGCTTATTGTTCCATTGTAAGTTGTAAAATTGCCTCCTATGATTATTTTCCCATCGCTTTGTATGGCTATTGCACCGACAGTATTACTTGCACCTGTACCAACGACAAATGTGGTATCCAAGTTGCCGTCGGTATTCAGGCGGACTATGCAGTTGCTTGCCGTTCCATTATAGCTTGTAAACAGACCTCCGATAATTATTTTCCCATCGCTTTGTATGGCTATTGCCCGTACCGTATTATTTGCTCCTGTACCTGTATTAAATGTGGTATCTAAACTGCCGTCTGTATTCAAACGGGCTAAATAGTTGCTTGCTGTTCCATTGTAAGTTGTAAAAGCGCCTCCGATAATTATTTTTCCATCGCTTTGTATGGTTGTTACATAGACATTACCATTTGCTCCTGTACCAACATTAAATGTGGTATCTAAGCTGCCGTTGGTATTCAGGCTGGCTATACGGCTTATTGCAGTTCCATTGTAAGATGTAAACAAACCTCCGATAATTATTTTCCCATCGCTTTGCATGGCTGTTGCCATGATAGAATTATTTGCTCCTGTACCCGGATTAAATGTGGTATCCAAGTTACCTTCGGTATTCAGGCGGGCTATACGGTTTATTGCTGTTCCATTGTAAGATGTAAAACCGCCTCCGGTAATTATTTTTCCATCGCTTTGTATGGCTGTCGCATAGACAATGTTATTCGCTCCAGTACCAACATTAAATGTGGTATCAAGGCTACCGTCATTCAGGCGGGCAATGCGGTTTCTTGCTGTTGCATTGTAAGATATAAAACCACCTCCGATAATTATTTTTCCATCGCTTTGTATGGCTGTTGCAAAGACAAAACCATTTGTTCCATCGCCAAGACCAAAGCCCTGGTCGGAGGGGTTAAAAGTGGGGTCGTTGGCGCCGGATTGAGCTTTGCTTGTTAATGCCAATATCAGCATGAAGCAAGCTAAAAATAAAGAATTTTTCATTTTATTATTTGTGTTAATCCATAAAATTGGTTTTAAAAATTATACATTCCTGTTAGAGGATTTTCCATAAAAATAAATAAACTTTTTATAAATAAAAAAAATCAGTTTGGTATAAAATACCTATGGGTGATGCTTTCTTTCTTCTGTACTCTGGAACGTATTATTTTTCGAATTGTTTGCCCTCGTATTCTTGGCTTTCCCTCAAAAGTAAATTTACTAATGTATTCGACCCATGAGTCTTCACATATAAGCTTCAAATAATCAAATTCCTCTAAACTCAACCCTGTGGCTGATTTTATCAATCTTGATATTGACCTTAAATTTTTTTATAACTTAGTTTCATGCTACTAAGCTATACTGTCAATTAACGTAGTTTTATGTTGTTCCCCTAATTTTACTAACATTGTTCTGTTAATTTCTTATTCGGTATAAACTCAAATGTATTTTATATTACACTATCAGATATTATATTTAATCGTAAAATCGTATTCCTTTTTAAGGGAATAACTCTTATGAACCATGTAAATATAGTCAAAATTGAGTAAACATTCCGGCAAAATAAAATATAGTTAACACACTTTCTAATTAAATTTTATAAATAAAAATCAAACATTCAATCTTTTTATTAATTTTACACACTGAATACGAATAATTTTATTTGACGATTTAATATGGAACCTATTTCAATCCAGGGAACTCAAAAGACTCCAACCATCAATTTCAATAACCTTACAGGAAAAATTGAGATTACGGGAAGATCCATGGCAGAAGACTCGATCAAGTTTTATAAACCATTGCTTGACTGGTTAGAGCAATATATTACAAATCCCCATACACCAACTGAAATAATGATTCAATTGGAATACTTCAATACAAGTTCATCAAAATGCCTTCTCGATATTTTTAAAAAAATTGAAACCCTCCACAAAACAGGGATTGAAGTGATAATTAACTGGTATTACGAAGAAGAAAATGAGGTATTGCTCGATGCAGGCCAGGACTATCAGACGATTATCAAGGTGCCATTCAATATGATTAAGATAGATGAATAGCTGAAGATATTCTCTCTTATCCCAATTTTTATTTTTAAATGCAGGTTTATTTTGATAATTCAGCTACCTCGTGGCCAAAACCCGTTTCTGTAGTAGACAAGATGATTGATTATCTTATAAATTACGGAGCCAATCCGGGTAAGTCGGGTCATGCTATGTCGCTTCGAGCCGGCAGGGAGGTTTTCGAAACCCGTGAGCTTATTGCTGATTTCTTTAATGTGCCTTCTTCGGACCGGGTTGTTTTCACCATGAATGCAACTCATGCATTAAATATTATTCTTAAAGGGTTTCTGCAGAATAACGACCATGTAATCATCAGCTCATTTGAGCATAATTGCGTAATCAGGCCGCTCCGCCTGCTCGAAAAAGAAAGAAATATTTCTATCACTATCGTTCCGTGTGACAGCAAAGGAAACATTGATCTGATTGAATTGGAAAAAAGTTTCAGGCCGGATACAAAAGCAGTGGTAACTTTGCATGGTTCAAATGTAACGGGCACTATATTGCCGATTTACGAAATAGGCGCTATCTGTAAAAAGAAAAATGTTCCTTATATTATTGACGCATCACAGACGGCAGGGTTAATCCCAATTGATATGATCCGGGATAATATCAGTATGCTGGTTTTTACCGGCCACAAAAAATTATATGGCCCGCCGGGAGTTGGAGTGCTTTGTTTGCAAAGAGAAATTGATGTTCCATCGTATATGCAGGGCGGCTCGGGAAGTTTTTCGGAACATGAGGTAATGCCTGATTTTTTACCCGATAAGCATGAAGCAGGAACCAAAAATACAGTAGGAATTGTCGGTTTGAAAGCAGGAATTGAATTCATCAGAACCAGGGGTATTGAAAATATCCGCAGGGAGATGAATGATTTGACGCGGCATTTTATCAAAGGTATTTCAGAGATAGGGGAAGTAAAAAAATATGGCCCGGATTCTGATTCCGAAAGATTGCCTGTGATATCAGTTAATTTGAGTGGTATGCTTCAAAGCGATGTTGCCCACAGGCTCGATAAAGAATTCGGCATTATGGTACGGGCAGGCCTGCACTGCGCTCCGCTGGCACATAAAACTATCGGGACTTTTCCTACAGGTACGGTGCGCTTCAGCCTTGGAAGTTTTAATACCGAAGAAGAAGTTTCTTATACCATTGAAGCGATAAAAAAAATCATCAATTCAGGTTTTAAATCCTGACATGACACAATACATAATCAAAATTATTTTTTATATTCTGAATGACTATATAAAAGAGGATTATCGTATATTTTGCATCAGGATACAGGATGCAGGATAACGGTTTTATCTTGCATCTTGTAACTTGTATCCTAATAATGTATCAATTTACCCCATATGAACCAAAATAATTGACAGTTATGAAAATTGTTGATGCAAAAGGGATGCAGTGCCCGAAACCTTTAATCCTTACAAAGAAAGCGCTTGATGAATTATCAGAAAATGACACATTAAAAGTTATAGTTGATAACGAAATATCGAAAATAAATATTTGCCGTTTTCTGGAAGATCAAGGGATGCAGGTTAAATGTAAAAGTATTGGGAATATCCATGAGATTTTAGTAATTAAATCAGGACTTGTTTTTGAAGATGGGGTTTCTGAAGAATCCTGCGCTACAGATGTTCTCAAAGAAAATAATTATATCATAGCATTCCAAAAGGATAAGCTGGGAGAAGGGCCTGAATATCTTGGGAAATTACTGATAAAAGGGTTTATCAACACATTGCCGGAATCAACGGTTCTTCCATACTGCATGATTTTTATTAATTCCGGAATTTACCTTGCATTGAAAGATTCTTCAGTTATAGATTCACTGAAAAAACTTGAAACAAAAGGAGTAGAAATTATAGCTTGCGGAACCTGCCTCGATTACTTTAATAAAATAGATGAATTAGGAGTGGGAAAAGTTTCTAATATGTATGAAATAATTGAAATACTCAGTAATTCAGCTAAAGTAATATATCCCTAACGGATGAAAGTTTTTATTTTAACATTCGATTCGGTTCATCAAGTGTTGAAAGCCGAGAAGATATTATCGGATATGCCAGTGCAGTTTGAAATTGTTCCAACTCCCAGGGATATCTCATCGAACTGCGGAATGTCTATAAGAATAAATGATAAAAATTTCGACCAGGGTATGATTATTTCTACTTTGGAAAAATTTCAGTTAAATGTTAGAATTTCCGAAAAATCATTATCGTGAAATTTGACCTGTTAAAAAATATTGAGAATGGCGGCTGCTCGGCAAAACTTTCTGCAGCCTTGCTAAAAGAAGCATTGCAGTATTTTCCAAAACCTGATAACCCGAATTTGCTTGTAAATATTGACACGCACGATGATGCAGGCGTATATAAAATCAACGATGAACAGGCAATCATCCAGACTACAGATTTTTTTCCGCCGGTCTGTTCCGATCCCTATGAATTCGGTCAGATTGCCGCTGCAAATGCATTGAGCGATGTGTATGCCATGGGCGGCGAAGTGATCACCGCATTGAATATCCTGATGTGTCCCGCTGATTTTTCTGTAGAATGTTTGCGGGAAATTTTAAAAGGCGGCAACGATAAGGTGATTGAAGCCGGTGGTGTAATTGTCGGCGGACATACTCTTGATGATAAAGCGCCAAAATACGGGCTGGCTGTAACAGGGCTTGTGCATCCGCATCAGATAATTACTAATTCTTCTGCAAAACCAGGCGACATTTTAATACTTACCAAGCCTCTTGGCGGAGGCGTGATAATGGCAGGAAAAAAAATAAATGAAATTGGCGATACTGAATACAGGCTTGTTTTGGAAAACATGAAACAACTTAACCGGAATGCTTCGCAGATCATGCAGAAATATAAAGTGAAATGCGCAACGGATATTACAGGGTATGGATTGCTTGGCCATGCTTTGAAAATGGCAGAAGGGAGCGGTGTGTCTATGAAGATTCATTCACAAAATATTCCTTTGTTTGATGGAGCATACAAGCTTATTAAGATAGGCTGTATTCCCAATGCTGCTTTCAGGAACCAGGAGTTTGCACAAAAGGATTGCCGCCTTGAAAAATCAGTTGCTTACGAAAATAAAATGTTGCTTTTTGATGCGCAGACATCCGGTGGTTTATTGATTTCCGCACAAGCTAATAATGTGGGGAAAATTACTCATGACCTTATTCATTCAGGATATCCCCACACTGCAATTATCGGAGAAGTGATGAATAAAAAGGAATATTTTATTCATGTTGATTGATTCGTAAAATCCGATAAAATTAAAAAAGGGGTTCATAAATATAAACCCTTTTTCTGTTTTAAAATTTATTTATTAATGAATTTTTATCTTCACCGTATAAGAACCTGTATTGGATGCATTGAAAACGGTTTCATAAATGGCAAGGTAAAGCATCCCGCCGTTGTTTGCCGTACCAGTGAATTTTGATCCGGCTTTCAGGGCGGTTTCATTGCTCCCGATTTTATAAACAACGGAACCATAAGTAGGATAAGAATAAGCGCTGTTGGTATTGTAATTCGTTTCTCCTTCGGTGCCATAGTTGTAGTTTGTGCTGTTTACATAGGTTCCATCGGGTTTATAAGATGCTGCCAGGCTTGCAAGGTAAACTTCTCCGGTTGCATTAATATCAATTTTTTGTCCGGGCTTTATATTGATCCCGGTATGCAACCATCCTCCGTTGGCATTTCCGCTTATGTTTTTATTTGCCATCAGCACAAACGTTTTCTGAGCGCCTTCGCCGCCTTCGGAATAATAAACATCCATTTTTTTAATTTTTTCCCTGGGAATGGTCAATGCCCCGTATTCGGTCTGCAGGTTCACATTCGGCAGGTTGTAAATACCTCCCATCACATAAATAAAATCAATGGTAACCACATCTTTGTCGCTCGAACTGTCGTTTACGTTATTCATGATCTGAAGTTCCTTGAGCGCTGCATCAGCAGTGAAATCAGCATAAGCGCCTGCTTCATATTTATCGGAGTAAATATAATTTTTCAGTGTGGGGATAGCCTGCACGCCTAATGCAATGATCTGCTGATAGGCATTTTTTCTTGTGTCTTCGTTGGGGTCGGAAAGTTGTTTCACAAGATTTGCAACCTTATCTTTCAGCGAAGGATTTTCAACAATCCCGAATTCTATGGAGCTTACATTTTTTATCGGAATATCTAATTTTCCGTAATCGGTTTTAAGCTCAACGTTGTTCATTTTTGTGGTGCCTTTCATGATGCTCCCATCGCGTAATGTGAGCTGGAGTTCCACTTTATCGTTTCCCTTTTGTGCAGACAGAAACGAGTTGGTAATAAGGATTGCAGCGAATAGAAAAAAGATTTTTTTCATAAAAATGGTTTTTAAGTTTATTATTTTACTACGAAATTATTAAATATACCTGAATTTACAAATTGAAATTAATAATCTCTGTCAGAGGTAGTGCATTATTTACTGATTCTACTTTCAAGTTATTTTGTTTTCTTTGGAGAGGGGGTTTTAAAGAGGGCAAATGAGATAGCCTGTTTTACACATTTTTTTTGATGTACACCCTCTGGAACAACAACGGTGATAGTTGGAAAACCACCGGCGAAAAAAATAACATCATCGGTGGTAGCTGGAACAACAATGGCGACAGTTAGAATATCATCGGCGATAGTTAGAATACCATCGGCGGTAGCCGGAGTATCATCTGCTGCGACAAGATTGCAGCCGGAGATGACAGGATTGCAGTCGGCGATAGCCGGGAGACCGACGGCGATAAAATTATCATCATCGGCGGTAGTTAGATGATCAACGGCAGGAAAAAGTACAACATCTGTTTCTTTCGTTGTCATTCGTTGTCATTCGTTGTTAAGTTTTTAAGGGGTTGTACCATTTTTTTTATGATGGATTCCGGTTGTGTCTATGCGATGGGCATTGTGATAATCGTTGAAAAGCCGGTTGGTTTTATAACGGACAATGTTTTTGCTGAGTTTGGTGT
>JACREX010000223.1 GCA_016212695.1 Bacteroidia bacterium | reverse complement strand
GCTTGTACAATGTAAAGATAAAAGACACTCCGGGCTGCATAGCTACATTAAATGCAAATCTCACCTTAACGAATCCGGCAGTGATGACAGCGGTGATCACACCGACGAACCCGACATGTAATAATTACACGGACGGTATCATATCGATAGCAGGCGCAGCCAATGGTACGGCACCATATACATACAGCATAGACGGCGGCACGAGTTGGGCTGCGAGTCCGTTCAACGGGTTAGCTGCAGGCTTGTACAATGTAAAGATAAAAGATTTTACAGGATGTACTGCTACTCTGAACGGCAGTCTCATACTCACACAACCGGATGCTTTAAGTGCTACTATTACGCCAACTGATGTTACTCAATGTTTTGGTAATAATAATGGTTCTATCGTGATGTCTGCTCCTGCTGGGGGTAGCGGTTCTTATGAATACACTATTAATGGTGGCGGTGCCTGGCAGGCCGATGTTAATTTCACAAATCTTGATACCGGAAATTATAATGTTCAAATTCGGGATGGCAATGCATTATTTTGTAAAATTGTATTAAATGATGCCCTTACTTTAACGCAACCGATTATTCTATCAGCAATAGCAACATCAACCAATTTAAGTTGTAATGGTATTAATGATGGCACTATTACCATATCTTCACAAAATGGAGGATATGGCGCTTATGAATATTCCATTGATAGCGGATCAGGCTGGCAGGCTGGCGTTAATTTTACAAATCTTGATACCGGAACGTATAATATTCAGATACGTGATTCAGCTTATCAATCATGTGTAATAATTTTAAATCCTGCGCTGACTATTTCTCAACCAACATCCCTGAGTTTGTCAATTACATACACGGTTATAAGTTGTACTGACTCAAGTGATGGTTCAGCAACTATATCAATCAACGGAGGAGTTGCTCCTTATATTTATCTTTGGGATGACGGAGCCAGCCAAATAACACAAACAGCATTGAATTTATCTGCTGACACCTATAATTGTACAGTTACAGATTTTCATGGTTGCACAATTGTTGGTAATATTGTAATCCCCGATCCCCCTCAATTCAACGTTTCTGTTTCTTTAGTTCAGGCATTAAAATGCAATAATGATTCGGATGCTGTTATAACTGTTGCTGAAACAAATGGATTAAGTCCCTATATTTATTCTTGGGATGATTTATATCTGCAAAACACACAAAACGCCGATAGTTTGCCGGCCGGGTCTTATTCTGTTTCTGTAACCGATGCGAAAGGCTGTTTTGATACGGCGTCATATACGATCATTGCTTCGATTGATACTGTTGTTGCGATTGATCTTTTACCCACATATACTTTTAGTTCGGGTGATACAACAAATATACATCTTTCCGGGATTCCTTTAGGAGGCGTATTTTCAGGAGCCGGAATAACTCCTTATGACAGTACTTTTCATGCTAACCTTGCAGGAGTTGGCGATTGGCCTGTTACTTATACCTATACACATCCTGCTACCCATTGTGTAATATCAGATGTTGACACAATTCATGTGATAAATGTTCTGGGGACAATTTCAGGAATAAGCGATGCAGATACAGTATATTATTGTTATGGAGATACAATTATTGATATGTATGGCCATCCAAAGCCAGATACTACAGCAATAGGATGGTTTGACAGTACAGCAGTTTATGTGCATAATTTAGGGAATAATCATGGCGTGTTTAACCCAACTCTTGCAGGCCCGGGAACGCATGCCGTAAAATTTATGTATATTTATAATTCAGCTACTCTTGAAGTATTGATGAATGTGAAAGTTGATTCTGTTGGTACGCCGGCATATACAAACATAGACCCGGCATATTGTTTTTCTAATGATCTTATAACAGTGAATGCTATTAATCAATATCCGCCAAATGGAGTTGGGATATGGACAGGTTTATCTTTTAATTTTCAAAGTTCCAACGCCGCAACTTTTAATGTAAACTCCGTAGGTGTTGGTAAGGATACTGTTTATTATAAATATACCGCGCCAAGCCACTGTATAAAGCAAATAAGCTTTCCTTTTGTTGTGAATCCGTTGCCTGTTGACAGTTTTAATGTAAGCGACCAGCTTTGTGCGAATAATCCTCCGGTTGTAATAACCGGAGAAGATTCAAATCTCGTTAATGTCTCTTTTACTGTTAACGATGTTATTCATAATTCCGACAGTGTGCTATTCACCCCGTCGCAGGTAGGTTTCAATACCATAATTTATCACTATCATGACTCTGCAACATTGTGCGGTAATTCTTATTCAAAAACAATAAAGGTGAATACAATACCTGTGCTGAATATGCCGGATATTGCAAATACATATTGTGTGAATGGCGATACGGCAACAATTCACGGAACTGCAAATAATGATACATTGGGAAACTTCTGGGGGAGTGGGATTACAGCCGGACCGCCAGACAGCGGGATAGCGTATTTCTTACCACAAATTGCAGGAATAGGATTTGATACAATATATTTTGCTTATTCAGATACTAATAATTGCGCGGATACCATGTCAAGGTTTATTTATGTTTACGATACCACGCAGATATCAATTAATGGTTTAGCAGATATCAGGGGATATTGTCATAATGACAACACGGTTTCTCTTACGGGCTCTCCTGCCGGAGGGACTTTTATTATCAATAACGACACGATTTCTTCATTTTATCCTGATTCGCTTCTGGGAAGAGTTGATATTATATATCGTTACTCAGACAATCACCAGTGCATAAGTATTCTTATTGATACTGCCCATATATACAATTTCCCTCAAGACGATTTTATCATTAACGATATGTGTGCAAATGGCCCGCCGGTTGTTGTACAAGGCTTGAATCCCGATTATATAAATGTAACATTTACATTGAACAGCACTACATATAATGATTCGTTTACCCTTACGCCTAATGCACTGATAGGTACAAATGTTATAACATATCATTTTGAGAACATAGTTCTGCAAACTATTACTGATACCCTGATTTGCCATAATGATACAACAAAAAGTTTCAGGGTATTTCCGCTTCCTTCGCTCTCAATAACGGATGCATCGCAAGCCTATTGTTATAATGGCGTAACCGATACAATTCACGGAACTGCAAATAATGATACATTGGGTAATTTTTCGGGAGTTGCGATTATTAACGGCCTTTCGGATGATGGCATAGCTTATTTCTCACCCGGCTTATTGCCTCCTTTTGGAGCATCTACTGTTACAACAATAAATTATTTTTATACAGATACTAATAATTGCGCGGATACCCTCAAGAAAAATATCATGGTTTATGATTATCCTCATCCATATATTGACACAACCGGTTTAAAATTTTCTTACTGCAATGATGATGACCCTGTGGTACTTCATGGTAATCCGGGTGGGGATGGTAGTATCTTCTATTTTAATAATGCTCTTCACAGTTCAACTTTTGATCCCGGAGAATATCATCCGGACACGCTTCGTGCAGACACAATTATAATAAGGTACCAATATACAATTTATCCTACCTCTACTCTCCAATGTGTTAACGATACAAATTACAGGTTTCTTGTCCATCCTTTACCATACATTAATTTTAAAGCTATTGACAGTTGTTCGGCAGACATTATTCATTTCATAAACCAGAGTGTTTCTGAACCCATTGCATCCTGGGAATGGACTTTCGGCCCGAATGATACGATGAATACTCAAGATGCAGATCATCACTATGGCATCGGCGGGCAACAAAATATTTCACTTCAGGGAACAACTATTTATGGATGCGCTAAAACCAAAGATTCTTTATTAACATTCGGCTCTGCGCCTGTTGCCCTGTTCACATGGAAATACGAATGCTTGGATTCTGCCGTTAGATTTTTCAATGCGTCAACTATTGAAACAGGAATAATAAATAACTATTTGTGGGATTTTGGCGATAGCAGTTTCAGTAACGATACGTTTCCTACGCATCTTTTTGCAGATACCGGTTCATATCATGTAACATTGACCGCAACCACAAATTATGGCTGTGACAGTTCGGTAACCAAAACAGTCCGCATCAGGCCGATGGTTACGCATTACCCGTATATGCAGGATTTTGAAACCGGCCATAAAGGGTGGTTATCCGAAAGCCCGGTAGATACTGTAAACAGTTGGTTGCTCGGAACGCCGTTGAACCCGAATGTCCCCCTGCCTGTTTCAGGAACTCATGCTTATTACACCTGTTCGCCCAAAGACAGTTCTTACCTGAACAGCGAGCAGTCTTATGTTATAGGCCCCTGTTTTAATTTCGACAGCCTCCGGAGGCCTATGATAAAAATGAAAATCTATGCCGGAACAGAAATAAACTATGACGGAGCAGTGTTGCAATACTCGCTTGACTGCGGTGATAGCTGGCAAAGGTTGGGTGACATAGATGATGGAATCCATTGGTATAATTCTTACAGTATAGAAGGAAATCCCGGCAGTCAGCCATTGGGTTGGTCGGGCGATTCAATTAACGGATGGATTGATGTGCGTCATGATCTTGATATTTTAGCCGGCGAGCATAGCGTGCGGCTCAGGATTGCTTTTGGTTCCAGCTCATCGGGTATAAAAAAAGGTTTTGCTTTTGACGATATCTGGATAGGTGAAAAACCCAGAAAAGTTTTGTTTGAGCATTTTACCAATGCCAACGACGCTACCTGTAAAACATGGAATGCTAATTTTAACAACTGGGTTGGAGCAAATCGCCGTGATATTATAGATATTCAATATCACACCAGCTATCCGTCGGCAGATGAGCTTAACACGGATAATCCGGCTGATCCAGGCGCAAGATCGCTGTATTACGGAGTATCAACTGCGCCTTATTCCATAATGGATGGCAATTACTACAGGGGGCTTACATATAACTGGAATGATCCGCAAAATCCGTATTTGAAAAAGTTCAGAACCCGCAGGCTCGAAGATCCGAAATTCACTGTTGTAATAGAAAAAACCATCAATTCAGGCAACGTGAATGTTACGGTTAATTATACTCCTACCGAAACGCTGATAGACACTATTACCGTATATATTGCCGTGTTAGAAAAATTAATTGATCAGACCGGCGTAGGAACCAATGGCGAAACGAGATTCAGGAGCGTGCTGAAAAAAATGCTGCCCGATGCAGGAGGTACGAATGATACCACTTATCCAAACACCACATACATTATTAATCAATCCTGTTCATTGTCGGATTTTTATAACCCGGCAGACAGCAATATAGTGATTGTCGCCTTTGTGCAGGATGAACTTACCAAAGAGATTTACCAGGCTGCAACCACGGATACTTGGGATATAAATGATGAGGTGTTATTAATGGCAAATGCAGAAAATTTTGAATTTATTGTTTATCCGAATCCTGCCACCGACCAATTGAATATTATGTTCAATAAACCGCTTGATGCAGCATGCAGCGTTCAATTATATAACAGCATTGGCGCATTGATGGGATCGAAACCCTTACAAAAAGGATATAATGACCATTCGCTTCATGTTGACAAATTTCCCCCCGGAATATATTTTCTGCAGGTTGTTTCAGATAAAAAGATTATCGGTGTGAGAAAAATCATGATCGGCAGGTAATTTATATCAGCCATCACTTGTCTTTACAACTTTCATCACCCGTAAAAGTACCTGAAATAAAACAAGGTTTTTTACCCTTGCAGCAGTATTAGGATCATTGTAGCTTTGAATCAAATTAATACTAAAAAATGTATGAAGAAATATAACTTTTTAACGGTTTGCCTGCTTTTCATTATACAGGCATACAGCGTAACTTACACGGTTACCAACACCAACGACGCAGGCGCAGGCTCTTTCAGACAGGCCATCACAGATGCAAATACTGTGTATGTGGGCACAAAGCAGATCAACTTTAATATCCCAACTTCCGACATCGGGTATAATCCTGCTGAAGGCACATGGACGTTCCACCCTGCAACGCCGTATCCTTATATCATGACCGGTTATGTCATCATTGACGGAACCAGCCAGGGAAACACAAATCCCGATGGGCCCGAAATAATTATTAACGGCAACGGTTCCCTCGACCATGCTTTCCTGCTTGTTTCGCCCAATAATACCGTTAAGGGAATTGCAGTATGCGGATGTCTCTATGGCATCATCGTATACAACAGCACGGCTGCAAATAATACCATCACGCAGTGTTATATTGGAACAAATTACAACGGGACAGTTGCTGTTCCCAATGGCTATGGCATAGCCGTGAATCACGCTGCAACAAACACACAGATTACAAATAACCTGGTTTCGGGCAATACAGACGGTGGCATACTCATTGCAAGCGCATGGAGCAACGCTATCAAAGGAAATCAAATCGGGACTGACAGAGTGGGTACTACAGCCCTTGCAAACAACAACGGTATTGCATTTAATAATGCACCCAATAACACCATTGGCGGAATAAGCGCTGCAGACCGCAATATAATTTCTGGAAATACCAATGCCGGGTTGGTGATCAATTCAGACAGTTCGAAAAACAATATGATTACCGGGAATTTTATTGGAACCGACCTATCGGGTTATACCCGGCTCGATAACGGCAGCGGCATCATTGTGGTCAACTCGGGCGGTAACACCATTGGAGGCAATAGTCCTGATAAAAGAAATGTAATATCGGGCAATACGGAGGCCGGCGTAACGCTGAACGGAAGCGGGACAAACAACAATATTATCATTGGCAATTATATCGGTACGGATAAAACCGGTCTGCAGATATGCTACAATCATGTGGGAATTTTTGTTAAAAGTAACGCAGACCGGAACATCATCGGCGGAGCCACAGCAGGGGAACGCAACGTGTTATCAGGAAATTCCGAGATTGGCGTGTATATCGAAGTTTGCGACAGCAATATCGTTTCGGGTAATTATATTGGCCCCGATGCAACAGGCGCTGGAGCGCTCAAAGTGGGTGATACCCTGTGGCAGGCCAATGGCATTGAACTCAACACCGTGTCGAGATATAACCTGATTGGCGGCTACTCGCCTGAGGAGCGTAACATTATTTCGGGCAATCGCGTGTATGGCATGATCTATTACGGGCAAACATCTTTCAACCCTGTGGTGGGAAATTATATCGGTACCGATGTAAGCGGTAATCTTCCATTGCCCAATGCCACTGGAATATGCGTGGATGCCGCCTCGAACCATAACCTGATAAAAAACAATGTGCTTTCGGGCAATGTGAGTTATGGAATTTTTATTGTAACCACCGGCACGTATTACAATGAGTTCAAGGGAAATCTTTTAGGCACCAATGCCGCCGGAACAGATACGGTTCCCAATGATATAGGCCTGCTGTTAGGCGGTGGAGCGCGTTACAATATGATTGGCGGGACAAGCCCGGGCGACCGGAATATTTTTTCAGGAAACCGCTACGAAGGAATTGAGATTGCCGATAACATGACAGACTATAATACCATCACAGGGAATTATATAGGCACAGACATCACAGGACAGAACGCCCTGCCAAACCCTGTAGGAATAGGTATTGCCACCAACCCGTCCAATAACACGATTTCAGAAAACGTGATATCCGGCAACCTGCGCATGGGTATGATCCTTTATGAACATGCAGACAGCAACCTGGTGTTATCGAACAAAATCGGCGTGGCTGCCGATGGCTCTACCGACCTGGGAAACGGAGGCAGCGGCATTGTGCTGGCGCAAGGAGCAAGTTACAACAAGATAGGGCTGCCCGGCCAGGGAAATACCATTGCCTATAACGATTCATGCGGAATTGTTGTGGCAGATAACGACACACGCTTTAATTCATTCACGCAAAATTCCATTCACAACAACAATCTGCCGGGTATAGAAATTTTTCCACCCGGCCCCAATGCAAACGACGCAGGCGATATTGATAACGGCCCCAACGATATGGCCAATTATCCCATAATCATATTCGCCACATATAATAGCCTGCTCACCGTATCAGGTACACTCGACAACCAGAACCCGGCCAGTTCGGTAGTGGATATTTTCGAAGTGGCAGACATAGATCCCATGGGACATGGCGAGGCAAATACCTATCTGTGCTCTGCCACACCCGATGCAGGCGGTAACTGGAACGTGAACTACACCGGCCCGTTTTACGAAACCACACTCACTGCCCTGGCAACAGATGCACTTGGCAATACCTCTGAATTTGCACTGAATGCGGCTATTACTATGGTAGGAATCGATGATACTAAAAATAGCACAACTTGGGTTGGGAATAATTATCCAAATCCGCTCAGTAATAAAACGATTATTTCTTATATTTTACCTGAAAATAAAAATGCTTTTATTGAAATTAAAGATATAAATAACAAATTGATGGCTACAATTCCTCTGAAAGCCGGGAAAAATCAAGCAGAAATAGATACCAGTTGTTGGGCTGCCGGTGTTTATCATTATACTTTTCTGATAGACAAAAATATTGTTGAGACAAGAAAAATGATCCTGATTAAATAACTGTTTTTTTATGAAAACAAAGCTGATCCTATTATTCATGATGAACGCCATCATTGCGTTGGCCAATACATTCACGGTAACCAATACCAATGATGCAGGCACGGGATCGCTGCGCGAAGCGCTTACCAATGCCAACTATTACCCGGGAAGCGGTCACACAATTCAATTCAATATACCGACTTCAGACCCGGGATATAATTCCTCGCTCGGTGTGTGGATGATACAACCTTCAACCGTGTTTCCCTATATCACAAAAAGCGGATTGACAATTGACGGAACCACGCAAACCGGCTATGCCGGCAACACCAATCCCAACGGCCCGGAAATAATGCTTGATGGAAACGGGAACACCATTGATTTCGGTTTCTTTGTTTTCAACGCATCGAATGTAACCATAAAAGGATTTATTATTTCCGACTTCCTGTATGGGATACAGATTTTCGGCCCGCAGTCGCAGAATAACAACGTGCTGGGAAACTATATCGGCCTCACCGCTCACGGTAACGATACCCTGGGAAATTTTATCGGAGTAGAAATTTTTGGCGGTGCAAAATTCAATACCGTGGGTGGTTCCGATGCGGTCTCGCGCAATGTAGTCTCAGGAAACGAGCATATCGGCATCCGTGTGTTTGATGCAACAGATAATTATATTAAGGGCAATTACGTTGGAGTAGACCGCACCGGATCATTTGCAAAAGGAAACTACGATGGCATCAGCATTGAGGGCACAGCCAAAAGAAATATCATTGGCGGTTCTACTGCAGGCGAAGGAAATTTAGTGAGCGGTAATGTGGCATATGGTATCCCGATATTTGGGGCAGGCTGTGATTCCAATATTGTGATTGGCAATATCGTGGGGCTCGATGTTACAGGAAGTTATGCCATTTCCAACACCTATGGTTTATTGTTCGACGACGGAGCCCGCTATAACCGTGTAGGCGGTTTTGCTTCTGGCGAGCGAAATGTATTCAGCGGAAACTCAGGATACGGGCTCTTCCTGTATAACATGGGCACCTGCTGCAACGATGTGATCGGGAATTATATCGGCACGGATATTACAGGTACCATAGCTGTTCCCAATGCAAACGGCATAACTATTGATGGCGTAGCCACGAACCACTATATTGGTTATAATGTAATTTCAGGCAACCTGCAACAGGGTATTGTAATTCATATCACAGGCACTGACGGACATTATATTGAAAAAAATTATATAGGAACAGATGCCAGCGGAAATAATCCGATGCCCAATGGTTTTGACGGTATCCGGCTTGCAGAGGGCGTAAAGCATAATGTAATTATTGAAAATGATATTGCATGGAACGGGCGTAACGGAATCCAAGTGATGAATGAGAATGACGATTATAATACCATTACCCGGAATTCCATACATGATAATGCAGGCTATGGAATTGAACTTCTTCCGCCCGGCGTTAATGTGAATGATGCCGGAGATACCGATACCGGGCCCAACCAGGGAATGAACTACCCGGTGATCAATTCGGCAGAATATGAAAATTCAACAGGTTATTTATTTGTTTCTGGAACCCTGGATACTCAGCTTCCGCAATATTGCACTGTCGAAATTTTCAAAGCAGAAAGCGACACCTGCAATCATGGTGAAGGGCAAGTATTCATAGATACATTAATGCCTGATGCAAGCGGAAATTTCAGCGGCTGGATTTACACAGATTTCAATATAACATCCGGCGATAAAATAACTGCAACGGCTACTGATTCTTCAGGAAACACATCTGAATTTTCATTAAATAAAATAATATCTCCATACGTCGGCATTAATCCCTCAGCCATCAGCCAACAAACATTTTCTGCTTTTCCGAATCCATTCCGGAACACCCTAACAATTAGCTTTTCACTATCCGAAACTTCTGAAACCGGGATAGCGGTTTTTAACATATGCGGGCAAAAAATCTGTATAATCGAAAAAGAAAAAAGACCGGAAGGCGAATATTCAATAAACTGGAACAGTAAAGATTTACCGGCAGGGAGCTATATTCTTGAACTGAAAATTGATAATAAAATATCCGTGATTAAACCGATAGAAAAAATCAAATAAATTTTACTGTCTGGTTATTCTGTATGCTTTTGGTATTGGCTATTTTCGGACTATCTTTTATACATAAAATACTGGCTTCCGACAATTAAAGATGATGTGAAGAACGAACTCAGGATTATTCTCAGAAGTGTGTGAAAAAAATCGGAGAACCGGAAAACTTCAATAAAAAACAAAAAAGAATGGTGGGCAAGGGTAAGAATAATCACGTATTTTATGAACCAGTTTATTCCATAATATTTTATCCTTGGCAAAGTAGCGGCTTCGTAGCCGTCACGCGGGGCAATCCACTTTAATACAAACGGCCTCAGAAAACCGATAAAAACAGTTGCCGCTGCATGCATCCCCGGTGTATTTGAAAAAATATCGATGGTAAAGCCCAGAATAAAGGCAAGAATCAAAAGAAACCATCGGGGCGTTTCGAAAGGAAGAATAAGAAGCATTATGATATACATAAACGGATTGATGAACCCGCTGAACTGAATATTGTTCAGTATAAGCACCTGGAGGAAAACAAAAAAAACAAATCCTAATATGTAATTAACAATCTTCAGCATCGCTTTATTTCTCTAAACTTTTAATCTCGTCCTTCATCAGGTTGTTCACAACATACACATAGTTTAGCTTTTTAAAATCGGTATATAAAGCCACCCGTGTGGTATAAAAATTATCGCCGCCTTTAAATGAAAACTCTTCAATCTTTCCGATGAGTATGCCTTCTGGAAAAATGGTTGAATATCCGCTGGTGATAATTGTGTCGTTTTTCAATATCTTTATGTGAACCGGGATTTCGTTGAGGACGGCGGCCGTGTAATCTTTGCCATCCCATGATATAGATCCGAAATATCCATTGCGTTTTACTTTTGCGCTTATACGAAGATTGCTGTTAAGAAGGGATATCACGGAAGAAAAATTATCAGTAACATCTTTCACAATACCCACGATTCCGGTTGGAGAAATTACAGCCATTTCAGGTTTTACACCATGCCTGTTTCCCTTGTCTATCAACAGATAATTATTCTGCATATTTACGGAATTGCGTATTATTTTTGCTGCAATATATGAAAACTGTTGTTTTCGCAGTGTGTCATGTATGCTTCTGCTAAAAATAGTATCCGTCTTATAAGAAGCATATAACTGATTTCTCAGCCGCGCATTCTCTTCTGCCAGTTTCTTGTTTTCATCCTTCAGCGAAAGGTATTCTGTGAATTCGCTGTATTTATTATAAAGAATGCCGGAGAGCTCATATCCTGCATTAAGCGCTTTTGTCCGCTGGAATTTATTATTTTGTATGAGCATGAAAAATGAAAAGAACTCTAATATAATAAAGATAAAGATTACATGGTGCTTTATTATGAATTTTATCAGGTTATTCATTTTTCCGGTATTAAAGTCATTAGATTCATTTTAAGTATCTGGAACAACATTTCGACACATTTCGACAGGCTCAATGTTCAGCTCAATGACCATCGGTGATAGTTAGATGACTGATGACGGACGATGGACGACGGACGGCGGTAAAATTATCATCATCGGCGACGGTTGGAACATCCTCTACTATAAAATTATTATCATCGGCGACGGTTGGAAGGCCATCGGCGGTAGCCGGAGCATCACCTGCTGCGACATGATTACAGTCGGCGATGACAGGATTGCAGTCGGCGATAGCCGGGAGACCGACGGCGGTATAATTATCATCATCGGCGGTAGTTAGATGACGGACGATGGACCCTTCGATGAACTCAGGGCAGGATGGATGACGGACGGCGATAAAAAGATGGTTGACGGACATAGAAAGCAGTCATTCGTTGTTAAGTTTTTAAGGGGTTGTACCATTTTTTTTATGATGGATTCCGGTTGTGTCTATGCGATGGGCATTGTGATAATCGTTGAAAAGCCGGTTGGTTTTATAACGGACAATGTTTTTGCTGAGTTTGGTGT
>JACREX010000222.1 GCA_016212695.1 Bacteroidia bacterium | reverse complement strand
GCTAAATTCCATAATGCTATAACAGGATTTTTTCAAAATATCAACCTGAAATATAATGCCGATTTAAAAAATCTGTTGACATTAAAATTTCAATTTTTTCAAAATATAAATGCGGAAATTTATGCAGCGTAAGGTATAATAGTTCAAGAAAGCAAAATAAAATAAACTTTCATTTCAATTATTGTAACCAATGGTGTAAATCAGGAACAAATTAAGGTTTTAAATTTACACTATGAAAATAAAGGAATTAGGAAAGAAGATATGGTTGATGCGCACCATTAATGGATTGAGTCAGGAAAATATTGCAGGCGAAATAGGCATATCTGCCACAGCCTGGTCAAAAATAGAGAGGGGCGAAACCAATGTGCCGTTTACAAGGCTTGTGCAGATAGCCGCGTATTTTGGCCTTTCTGTCGTGGAGTTGCTTGAAAAGAGCGAACCGCAGGCTTATAAAAGCAAAACAGGTAAAAAAGAAAATAAAACCATAGCTGTTGAACCTCCCTCAAAATACGATTCTAAAAATGAAAACGAACTTCTGAAAAAAGAAATCAAACAACTGCGCGAACTGCTCAAAGCAAAAGACGAAACAATAGAACTGCTGAAGAATACAAAGAAATAGGTCGTCCGTCATCCGTCGTCTGTCGTCTGTCGTCCGTCATCCGTCATCCGTCATTACAGCGTCTCCAGTATAGCCAATACCTGCGCCTGCGTGGCCGATTGCATAGTAAGGGTTATCTGAAGATTGTTTGAAATCGCATAATCCTGCCTGAAGTAATACATAGTGGAGGCATCTCTGCCTATGGCCACAACTGTTACGGGTTCGCCAGCAGGGAGGCCGTTTGCAGCCATAGAGCTCACCTTCATATACGAATCAAAATTCTTAAATACGATATAAATATCAATCAGGTCGGTATTGTTACCTTCAGCAGAAAATGTAACATTAGCAAGGCCGGAAGAAGCTGGAAGTTTTGCAGGGCTTATCCAGCCCATCTTAGCTATACGCATATTATAACCTCTGCTTTCATTGGTCAATGAAGTGACCACATCGTTGGTAAAAAGATAATCCGTCTGCACCACATCGCTGTTCCAGTCATTGGTAGTTCCTGTAGTAAAACCATAATACACCTGCATGCCTGTAAAAATGGTATCCGGAACGGCAAGCAAACCAAATCCGCAATTTTGCTTCAACACAAGCTCGTCGCTGTTTTTCCATGCAGTAACTTTTAATTCTCCGCCTGCCTGTAGAATCTTGCTGCCCGACCGGTTGGGCAGTTTTGCAAAGATCATGTCTTTTATGCAGTATGCCTCGATAAGCTTAATGGTAAAGGGATAGACGATATCCTGGTGAGTGGTTTTTGTCATAAAAATGATTTTGGGAACACTCCAAATCTTTGTGCCGTGCATTCCGGTAATGGAATCGCTGCCGAGAGAATCCACTGTAAACGATTGTTCGGGCAACTGGTTGGCATTGTAAAAATCATCGAGCGATGTGTAATCTGTCAGGTCTTTCTTAACCGTGCGGTCTTTTGAGCAGGATGCAAACCAAAGCAACCCGGTTGCAAAAAATAATACGCATACTGTTTTTACAAGAATTTTCATATACTTTATTTTTTCATTATTTACCCTGTTTAATTCATAAACTTAGTGATACTTTGTGTAAACCTTTGTGCACCTTCGTGGTAAAATTTTACCACAAAGCAACTCAAAGTAAACAAATCACAAAGGGACACAAAGGGATATATGACATTTTGATATTTTATGAATTATACAGGTTACATCAACATTCAACATTCAACATTCAACATTCGATATTCGATATTCATTATCCATTATTCGAATTGCCTTAACCAAAATCCGGGCAATCTATAACATGGTACCTTCCGCCAGAGCCGCATTTGCCAAAATTTATTTTCAGCCCGATTACGGTAGTGCCTTCTTTCCACTTGCTGTCGTACCGGTGCTCAATAAAAGGGTTGATGCAACCCCTGTTGTATTCAATGCCTGCGCCTCCCTCAAATACAATATTGTTTTTTTTGGCTACTTTGGGATTAAATTTTTCGTAATTAATCCAGCAATCATAATACCCGCCAACAAATAAATAAAAACTGAATTTTTTATATTCCATCAAATGATATCCGGCGTCTAAGCCAAGGTATAATTCATGAATCGGGTTAAAACCCGGGAAATACGATAGCCGCGGCGTAACGAAATATTTTTTATAAACAGGTATTTCAACCCTGATTTCAGGCGCTGCGCCCTGTGTCTGATAATTGTATTCAATACCCAATCCCGGTTCAACCGAATACTTTAGCTTTTGCGCGCAAACACAAGTACACAGGAAGAGAAGACTAAGAAAAAAAGAAACTTTATATATCATATTACATCTTCCTTCAAAAACTATTCCGAAAATCTCACGGAACAAAATAATGAATCAATTTTTCGGGCTCACGATGAGCGCTTTCACTATAAATGCAGAAGGATATTCTGATTGCAATGCCTTTAATAATTTCAGGGCTTCGCTTTTTGTGCGGAAATCGCCGACATATATTTCAAAATTCGGCGAATTATAAACCAAGTAGCTTTCATAATCGGTATACGCGGCAGAAAATTTGCCTTTCATATTGTTTGCTTTCACTCGCGCATTATTGCCCGAATCAGAAAAAATCCTGATTCTGAAACCGGGAAAACCCTTGGCTGTTTCGCAATAATTAATGTATTTGTTTACAAGATGATTTATTGATGAATCCTGGTGAATTTTCACTGTACCCTCGCCGCTTTTTTTGCTTTGCACCATTGTGAAAACATCTTTACCTTCCTGCCCGGAAGCCGAAACACATACTATAAACATAAATGCTATCAGGAAGCAATATTTCATTTTAAAATATTATTTGCTTTGGCAAAAATAGTAAATTAATATTTCATCTTAAACAGTTTCGATACGTTTTCATTATCTTTTATGGAATTTTTTCAGGGATTGCATCTTTCATATGAAAACAGTTCTATTAAATTATAAACCTAAAATTTTACAATTATGGAAACGATTAGATTTTTCTGGATGAGCTTCCTGATGTTCATCATGGCCGTAACGATGGCCTTTGCCCCTGTAAAATCAATAAAGACAGAGCCGGACTGCAGAACCGGGGCAATTATTAATCCTAAAAAATATGCGCCGGTAAACAAAACCCCTCTTACAGATAAAAAAGACGACGATAAAACATTGTCGCCCTATTTTTTTGTTAAAAGCGATGATGCAGGCCTTGACCAGTTACCTCTTAAAGAAACAAAGGTTGATGTAAACATTGCCGGTGTGATAGCTGATGTAAAAGTTACTCAGGTGTATGAGAACAAAGGTAAAAAACCGATTGAAGCGATCTATATTTTTCCGGCATCAACAAGAGCCGCGGTGTATGCCATGAAAATGCACGTGGGAAACAGGATCCTCACAGCGAAAATACAGGAAAAAGAAAAAGCGCGGCAGGATTACGAGAAAGCGAAAAGCGAAGGGAAAAGCGCATCATTGCTCGAACAGCAACGGCCCAATGTTTTCCAGATGAATGTAGCCAACATCATGCCCGGCGATACCATCAAAGTAGTGATGCAATATACCGAATTGCTTGTTCCCGAAGACGGGGTTTATGAATTTATATATCCGACAGTGGTCGGCCCACGCTATTCGAATACGCCGGATGCTACGGCAACAGCCAGCGAAAAGTGGGTTTCCAATCCTTATACGCATGCCGGAGAAGCGCCGTTATATACCTTCGAAATGACCGGGAAACTGCTGGCAGGTATGCCGGTGAAAGATATCCGTTGTCCATCGCACGACCTGCAGATTTCTTATGAAGGAAAAAATATTGCCTCATTAAAACTGAACGATTCCGAGAAATATGGCGGCAACAGGGATCTGATCCTGCAATACAAACTTGCCGATGACGCCATCGTGTCCGGCTTACTATTATACAAAGGAGAGAACAGCGAAGAGAATTTTTTCCTTGCCATGATCCAGCCTCCGAACCGTCCCGATATCAGCATGGTTCCTCCCCGCGATTTTGTTTTTATAGTTGACGTATCCGGCTCTATGTACGGCTATCCGTTAGATGTTTCAAAAAAATTAATGAAGAACCTTATCGGCAAACTGAGGCCGATTGATAAATTTAACATTATGACCTTTGCGGGCGGTAATAATGTATTTTCAGAGAAATCTGTTCCGGCCACCAAAGAGAACCTGAACAAAGCCCTTGACATGATGGACAAGCAGCAGGGCGGGGGCGGTACAGAACTGATACCTGCATTAAAACGCGCTCTTTCGCTGGAAAAACCGGAAGGATGTTCACGGACTTTTGTGATTGCAACAGACGGTTATGTGAGCGTGGAAAAAGAAGCGTTTGAGCTTATCAGAAAAAATCTGAACAATGCAAATTTCTTCGCATTTGGCATAGGTACCGCTGTAAATCGCTATATCATCGAAGGCATTGCGCATGTGGGAATGGGCGAACCGTTTATTGTTACCGAACCCAATGAAGCCGGAAAAAAAGCCGACAAGTTCCGGGAATATATTCAGACCCCGGTATTGACAGATGTAAAAGCCGATTACGGCGGGTTCAATGTATATGAAGTGGAACCGCTCACTATCCCGGATGTTCTTGCAAAGAGACCTATAATTTTATACGGCAAATGGAAAGGAGAACCAAGCGGCGTTATTAAAATAACCGGAAAATCGGGCAAAGAAAAGTACAGTTGTTCGTTTGACGCGAGCAAGATAGCCCCGCTTAAAGAAAACCATGCGCTTGAATATTTGTGGGCGCGCCAGAAGATACGCATGATAGACGACTTTAATAATTTTGCTCCGAATTCCGATTCACAGAAAGAGATTACGAACCTTGGTTTAAAATATAACCTGCTCACAAATTATACATCTTTTATCGCCATAGATTCGATAGCTAGAAATAAGGACGGAAAGTCTGTAACCGTGAATCAGCCATTACCCATGCCGGACAAGGTAAGCGACTATGCTGTGGGCGGATATGCAAATCCATGCATGGGCGCAACCAGAAATATGAGCTCTGGCGCTTACGGGCAGGGCGGCGGCCTCACTGAAAGCAGTAAAGATAAAAAGAAGCAGTCTTATAAAGCATGTAAAGAGAAAGGATCAACAGTAGATGGACTCAGCGCAAATGAAACCCTGGTATTACCTGAATTCAGCGGCGGCGAGAAAGCTCTTGAGAAATTTATCAAAGACAACTTAGTGTATCCTCCTGCTGCAAAAAATGCAGGAATTCACGGTACTGTGACCGTATCATTCACTGTAGAAGCAGACGGAAACCTGTCTGATATAAAAGTTAATAAAGGCATTGGAAAAGGCTGTGACGAAGAAGCGCTACGCATAGTTAAGCTGATGGCAAAGAAGTGGAAACCGGGGAAGAAAAACGGCAAAAAGACAGCGATGCAGCATACAATTCAGATAAAATTTTAAGTACTGTATCGGGATTTTATAATAAAGGGCATCCCCTACAAAATTGAGAGGATGCTCTTTTCTTTAAAACCAGAAGATTGTCGAAGAGTAATATTCATTTATTATTTAATATTTTCTTTTATTTTCTGCATCTGGTTTTCGCCGGGCTTAAACGATTCGAGCGCAGGAAAAATAAATGCCGATAACCGCGCCAGCGGATTATAAAGAAGCGATTTTTCTTTGGTTTCTTTGGAAACAAGAGACGACTTCTCGTCTACCTTATTAAAAATAATAAAAATAATACTCAGTATCAATGCAAATTTGACGATGCCAAAAATAGCGCCCAATATTTTATTTGCAATACCCAGCGAAACTTTTTCGGCCAGCCTGTCAACTAATTTTGCGATCAGGTAAACTGCGGCGACAATAATAACAAATGTAACCGCAAAGGATATTACCGGAGTATATTGCGTGGTCATGCCAAATTTTTCAATGAGCGCTCCGGCAATGTAGCCGGAAAATTTAAGCGCGCCGTAAACACCCATGAGCAAGGCGGCTATCGAAGCGACTTCCACGATAAGGCCTTTTGTAAAACCTTTATATGCGCCCCACAGCAAGGGAATCAGGATAACAATATCAATGGCATTCATGTTATAAAAACGATAAAAATTGAAACTATAAAATTAAATAAAAACTTAAAACCATCCAATTATTCATGATCGAATCCGTGTTGTTTTGTAAACTTTTTGTTAATTCTCATAAATTTTATAATTTCACCATCTGTTACCGGTTCGATCTGTTCAAAGATTTATAATTTCAGATAATGCCCATTACAACTTCCATATTTTCGTTTCTCACCATCAGGCGGATGTCTCAGATAGACCTGTTCAGAAAATATCCGATAGAAACGCAATATGAAACGTTGTTTAATCTGCTTAAAAAAGCTAAGGATACGGAATATGGCAAGAAATTTCATTTCGGAAGCATAAAGTCTATAGACCAGTACAGGGAACGGGTTCCCATCATTGATTACGAAATTTTAAAATCGTATGTAATCCGTTTGCGGCAGGGTGAAAAAAACCTTATCTGGAGCGGAGAGATAAAATGGTTTGCAAAATCATCCGGAACCACCAGCGACAAAAGCAAGTTTATACCGGTAAGCAAAGATGCGCTGGAAGATTGCCATTTCCGGGGCGGCAAGGATATTCTTGCCATCTTTACACAAAACTATCCGGAACATGAAATCCTTACAGGCAAATGCCTGACGCTTGGCGGCAGCAGGCAGATAAACAATTTCAGCAACGATTCGTATTACGGCGATTTGTCTGCCATCATAATTCAGAATATTCCGTTCTGGGCAGAATTCCTCCGCACTCCCAGCCAGGCTATTACGCTTATAGAAGAGTGGGACGAAAAAATAGAGCAGATGGCGCTTGCCACGATCAAAGAAGATGTTACCCAGATTGCAGGCGTTCCATCATGGACATTAGTTCTGGCAAAACGGATACTGGAAATAACAGGTAAAAATAATCTCATGGAAGTATGGCCCAATCTTGAATTATTCACACATGGCGGAGTCAGCTTTGTTCCCTACCGCGAGCAGTTTAAAAAACTGATCCCATCGCCGAAAATGAATTATCTCGAAACCTATAATGCCTCGGAAGGATTTTTTGCATTGCAGGACAATCCGCTTACTGACGACATGCTGCTGATGCTCGATTACGGAATTTTTTATGAATTCATCCCCATGGAAGATATTGATAAAGAAAAGCCTCATACGGTATCTCTCGAAGGGGTAGAGATAGATAAAAACTATGCCATGCTTATCTCAACCAATGGCGGATTGTGGCGGTATCTCGTCGGCGACACAATAAAATTCACTTCTGTGTATCCCTTTAAAATCAAGATTACGGGGCGCATAAAACATTTTATTAATGCCTTTGGCGAGGAGCTGATTATTGATAATGCGGAAAAAGCGATCAGGGTAGCCTGTGAAAAAACAAATGCAGACATACTCGAATATACGGCCGGGCCTATTTATATGGGCGACAATCAAAAGGGCGGACACCAGTGGCTTTTTGAATTTCAAAAGCCACCTGAAAACATGAATTATTTTATCGAAACCCTTGATAATGCATTAAAAGCCGTTAATTCTGATTAC
Organism: Bacteroidia bacterium; assembly: GCA_016212695.1. Classification (GTDB taxonomy): domain Bacteria; phylum Bacteroidota; class Bacteroidia; order Bacteroidales; family GWF2-35-48; genus GWF2-35-48. The sequence goes on along the minus strand of JACREX010000222.1, from coordinate 26,263 downwards.
GAAGCAAAACGGTTTAAAAATATGACCTTAGACGTACCTTCATCGGTGGTTCTGAAACCCGGCGTTTTTTACGAATGGCTCAAGATAAAAGGCAAGCTCGGTGGCCAGCATAAAATTCCGCGGCTCGCAAATCACAGGGAATATATTGAAGAGTTTTTAGAAATTAACAAAAAAATAAAGTGATTTGTGAAGACAGTAATCCTGACATTGATTTTTTTAATGTCCGCCAGTTGGCAGATTGAGATCAGTTTTATCAAATCTGTGGAGGTAAAGGGGAAAAATTTCAAGGTTGATCCACTGGGAAATATTTATATAATAAAAGATCAAACCATTATAAAATATAATGAAAACGGGGAAAAAGAAAAAGAATACAGCAGCAGTTATCTCGGTTACATAAGCTATGCCGATGTTTCGGATCCGTTCAGGATCCTGCTTTTCTACAAAGACTTCAACCATGTTCTTTTTCTCGATAATTACCTTGCGGAAATCGGCAGCCCGATCAAATTAGACGATATAAAAATGGACATGGCCGAGATTGCCTGTTCATCGGCACAGGGCGGATTCTGGGTTTTCAACAGCCAGTCGAAACAATTAGTGTATTTCGACAAGAACCTGCAAAAACAACAAGAAAGCGTAAACCTAAATTCTGTAATCTTTACTGATAAAAAGCCGGCATTTCTCATCGAAAAAAGCGATTATTTATACATGTATATTCCCGAAACAGGGATCATCATTTTTGATAAATACGGAGCCTATTACAAAACTGTTGACCTGAAAAATACGCCGCAATTCCAGGTTCTGGACGGAAAAATCTTGTATTACCAAGATCATTTCCTCTTTAAATACGACACCAAATTTCTAACCACGGCAACTATCGAATTGCCGGATTCAATAAAAAACATTGTACAGGCCAATCTGCTTAAAAACACACTTTATATCTTTAAAGAAAATAAATTCTCTATATATAGGATTAATGGGATAGAGTAGCGTTTTTAATTTTTAAAATTTAACTTTTGCTAAACCGGGTAAGCAAATTAACCAAAGCATAATTTATGAAGTTCAGCCAAAAATTCATGATTGGGCAGGTGCGTTCTGTCGCAAATCGTTTCATTATTTTCAAGCGCATTTTCTTTAAAATCTTTATGTCTGTCTTCATTACCTTATTCTTCATTTGTGCTCCTCCGCTTGCGAATAATGAAGTAAAAGCTCAGGGGGTATTACGCAATGCCATGAAAACCGAGACCATCTTTTTCATTACCGCCAATATGATCTGGAAAAGAGATAAGAATTTCCAGAAATTTCCAAAAAGAATATTTAAAATAGGAGTTGTAGGAGCAGATACCGCGCTGTACAGAAATTTAAACCTCTCAAGTAAAGTCAGCGTGGTAAATATGGTAACAAAATTTAATTTTATAAAAGTTGTTTATTTCGATAAAATCGAAAATCTTGAACCAACTCACCTTCTATATGTGAGTTCGGAATTGAATAAAGATATTGATAAAATTTATGAAAAAATTAAAAACTTTCAAACGGTTGTGATTACCGACAGCCTGCATAACGAAAAGACAATGATCAATTTTCGGCCTCCCAATAGCTTGCTTTATAATGTTGAGATGAATTCAAAGAATGTAACGGCGAAAGGTGTTGTTGTCTTACCTATAGTCTGGACCATTACAAAACGTTATGGAGAAGACTGGGAGTCTAAATTCCATCAATCGGAGGTATCGCTTGTAAGCGAAAAAGAAAAAGTCGAACGTCAAATTGAAATGCTTAGCCAGCAGCAGAAAGAAATTGATTTAAAGAAAAAAAGCATTGACAGCCTGAGTAACAGTATCGCGTTTAAACAAAATGAAATTGAGCAAAAGAAGAAAGAAATCAATGAACAAAAACTTTCTTTGGCAAAACTCAGCGATGATGTTAATGAAAAAGAAACCGCCCTGAAAGAAAAAGTAGCCCTGATCTTAAATCAGGAGTCAAGGATTCAAAAGCAACAGGGTGATATTGCAAATCAGCAATCGGACATAAAAAATCAGGGCTTACAATTAAAAAAACAACAGCAGGAAGTTGACAAACAAAATCAAAAATTGTCTTCACAAAAAAAAGATATTGAAGACAGTCAGGCAAAAATTGAGCAGCAAAAAATAATACTTGGTAAAAACATTGACCTGATAAAAAAGCAAAAATTAGTTTTATATTTTTTCATATTTGTTCTGTTATTGATCCTTATTTTAATTTTCTTTATCTACCGCAGCTACAAAATAAAACAAAAAGCCAACCGGGAACTCCAGCTTAAAAATACTGAAATTCTGCAGCAAAAAGAAGAAATTGAAGCGCAACGCGACAATCTTTCCGAATTAAATTCCGCGCTGAAAGATAAAAACTCTGAGATAAGCGCCCAGAAAGAAGAGATCGAAATTCACAGGAACAGCCTGGTAGAACTCAATGAAGAGCTTATGCAGCAAAAAGAAGAGATATTATCCCAGAGAGACGAACTGGAACGTATCAATAAAGAACTCGAGATGCTGTCTATCGTTGCCAGTGAAACCGATAATTCTGTTGCATTGTTAGACGCTTCAGGAAACTTCGAATGGGTAAATGAAGGATTCCACAAACTGTATGGTATTAATCTGAAAGAATTCTGTTCCATGTACGGTAAAAATATAATAAAGGCCAGCAGTAATAATGAAATTAAAAATAAGATAGAACAATGTATCAGCGAAAAAAAGACCGTCAGCTATGATTCTTCATATAAAAGGTCAGACGGAGCGCTCATCTGGTTTCAGTCAACCCTTACCCCGGTATTTAATGCAGATGGCTCGCTCAAAAGATTTGTTGTAATTGAATCAGATATTACACGATTAAAAGAGACACAGGACCAGCTTATTGAATCAGAAAAAATGGCTGCCCTGGGACAGCTCATTGCAGGCGTGGCCCACGAAGTGAACACTCCGCTGGGAGCAATCCGCTCATCGGTTGGCAACATAAATAACAATATTCAAACCATTATTAAAGAATTGCCTTTCTTCTTCCGTAAACTTAACGAAAATCAAACACAAACCTTTTTTACACTTTTAGATAAAGCCATGCATAAGGATGAAAACATCACATCGAAAGAAGAACGAAAATACAGACGCGATCTTACTTCTGTTCTTGAAGAGTTAAAAATTGCAAATGCCCACAACAAAGCAGACCTGCTGGTAGATAGCGGTATTTATGAAAACATAGAGACTTACCTTTCTTTACTAACCGATGACAATGCTAAAGATATTATACAGATGGCTTACATGCTTAGCGGCCTTCAGCGCAGCAGTAAAACCATCGAAACCGCAGCAGACCGTGCAGCAAAAGTTGTATTTGCATTAAAATCATTCTCGCGATATGACCGTTCCGGTGAAAAAATCAAATCAGACCTGAAGGAAGGCGTTGAAACGGTTTTAACGCTTTACCATAATCTCCTTAAGCAAGGCGTTGAAGTGACGCGGGTATATGATGTTGATGAACCCGTATTCTGTTTCCCTGACGAACTGAACCAGGTTTGGACCAATCTTGTGCATAATGCCATTCAGGCCATGGACAACAAAGGAAACCTGTCTGTAAAAATCACATATGCTGAAAAAATTAATACCGGCACCATTCCGGAAGATGTAAAAAACAACCCGGCTCAATGGGTGGTAGTATGCTTCAATGACTCAGGTAAAGGTATTCCCGATGAGATAAAAGAAAAAATTTTTAAACCTTTTTTCACCACAAAAAAGACGGGCGAAGGCAGCGGATTAGGTTTGGATATTGTCAAAAAAATCATTCAAAAACATAACGGAGCTATTTCTTTTGAAAGCGCCCCCGGTAACACAACGTTTTATGTATGGCTCCCAAAATAAACCATAATTATATGGTCTCATTTTATAAAATTACACGTTAAAATCATCGGTCTATGTCTAAAAAAGCTATACTTTGTGTTGATGATGAAAAGATAGTGCTGAACAGTTTAAAAACCCAGTTAAAACAAAAATTCGGAGAATCCTATAATTACGAGATGGCGGAAAACGCTGATGATGCGATGGAAATTATTGACGAACTGGCCGGAGACGGAAATGATATTTTAATTATTGTATCCGATTGGCTGATGCCGGGAATTAAAGGAGACGAATTTCTTATTAAAGTGCATGAGAAGCACCCAAGGATTGTTAAAATAATGCTTACAGGGCAGGCTGATGAAAACGCTGTTGAAAGAGCGAAAAAACATGCCAACCTCCATAAATGCATTGCCAAACCATGGAGTGAAGAATATCTGACAAACACGATCATTGAAGGTCTGGAAAAATTATAAATCAATGAACAAAAAGCAATATTATCTAATTTAATGGCGGTTATGAAGAAGATTGTAATCATATGCGTTGACGATGAAAAAATCGTTTTAAACAGTTTAAAAACAGAACTAAAACACGCCTTTGGCGATGAATACATTCTCGAAACTGCAGAAGGAGGAAAAGATGCGTTGGAATTGTATGATGAATTGACGGCCGACCAAAATTATGATATACCTGTTGTGATTTCAGATTATGTCATGCCGGATATGAAGGGCGACGAGCTGCTCATCTCTCTCCATAAAAGGTCAGATAAATCATTAAAAATACTGCTTACCGGGCAGGCAACCATGGAAGGAGTTACCAATGTGATTAATCAGGGAAGCCTGTACAGGTATATTGCAAAACCATGGGAACCGCATGACCTGGTGATGACCATTAAAGAAGCGATCCGAAGTTTTTATCAGGATAAAAAACTTGAACAGCAGAATGAGGAACTGAGAATTTTTAACCAGACATTAGAACAAAAAGTAAAAGACAGGACCGCCGAACTGGCTGAAAAAAACAAAAACATTATGGACAGCATCTTTTACGCAAAAAGAATACAACAGGCTGTCTTACCAAGAAACGAACATTTGAATGAAGTACTGGGAGATTATTTTATTCTATTTAAACCCCGCGATGTAGTAAGCGGTGATTTTTTCTGGGGTACGATTTTCAAAAATTATCTCATTTTTGCTGTTGCCGATTGCACCGGGCATGGAGTGCCGGGAGCTTTCATGAGCATGCTGGGTATTGCCTTTCTTAACGAAATAGTAAATAAACAGGATATATTTGACCCGGCCTTTATTCTTAATAACCTGCGAAAAAATATTATCAGTTCCCTGCATCAACAGGGTTTTATCGGTGAACAAAAAGACGGAATGGATATCGCCATTGTTATGCTGGACCTCATTCCCGATCCTATCTGGATCGAAAACGGAACTTGCAAAGAAGTGTACCACCTGGTATTTTCAGGAGCAAACAGTCCGTTGTGGGTGATCCGGAAAAAAGTACCGAATCTCGAATTCCGGAAAGAATCGCAACCCGGTATTATATTAAAAAATGAAACAGAAGATGTTCAATTGTTTGAAATACTCCCCGACCCCATGCCTATTGGAATTCATGAAAGAATGGACGACTTCACAAATAAAAAATTTTTAATCAGCAAAGGCGATACATTATACATTTTCTCAGATGGATTTGCCGACCAGTTTGGCGGTCCGAAAGGCAAAAAATTCAAATATTCAAAATTAAGAGAGCTAATACTTAACGTCTACGAAAAGCCCATGAATACTCAGAAAGAAATTCTGGAAGAAACTATTGAGAACTGGAAAGGCGAAGAAAGTCAGATTGATGATATTTCAATTTTAGGAGTAAGAATTTAATTTAAAACGCTACAATTTATCTGTCCACTTCCCCCGTTTTGTTTCATATCGCATTGCTTTATTCAACAATTTTAAAAATTCATCTCTTGGAATTGTATTTGCCCCCATGCGAACTAAGTGTTCTGTGAACACCTGCGCATCTATGAACACAAACTTCCATTTTTTTATTGCTTCAACCATGTAAAACAAAGCTACCTTCGAGGCATCGGTCACAGTATGGAACATAGACTCTCCGAAAAACGCCCTTCCCAATGAAACGCCATAAAGCCCTCCGGCCAGTTCGTTTTTATAATATGCTTCCACCGAGTGAGCGTAGCCTTCTTCATGAAGCCGGCAATAAGCATCCAGCATATCCCCTGTTATCCAAGTACTTTCCTGCCCGTTCCGTTTTATTTTCCTGCAATACGTTATCACTTTTTCAAACTGTGTATCGAATTTTATAGAGAATTTTTGGTTTTTTATAATCCGCATAAGGCTCTTTGAAACTTTGAACCGATTAGGAAATAATACTAACCGTGGATCGGGCGACCACCACATTATGGGGTTACCCTCGGAATACCATGGAAAAATACCGGATGAATAGGCTTGTAATAAAGTATCTGTTTGTAAATTTCCGCCATATGCAAGCAAACCCTCTTCGTTGGCAAGTGAAGGATACGGGAATATCGAATTTTTAATCATGGCAGATGTCATAATAATAAACCGTTTTCAAAAATAGTAAAAGTCCTAATCTCTAGCATCAAATAACAAATACTTGCCTGCTGCAAGCAGGAATTCCAAATTCAAAGGAAAAGATTCCTTACAAACGGTTTTTCGCATGGGTCTTGGGATTTGGAGTTTGGAGCTTTAAATTTTACTATACAGTATAAATAAATAACCTTTTACGATCAATCAATTTCCCTGCAGTTATTTTTTCTAGTTCTTAAAATCCTTTGAATCGTCGATTAATATTATATTTTTGCAAAAAAGTTAAACCGGATTAAATATGAAAAATACCAGAATTATCATTGGAATCATTGCAATGCTGTTAAGTTTTACAATTACACAAACCATTTATGCATGTACAAATTTTCTTATCACAAAGGGGGCAACCACAGACGGATCCTGTATGATTACGTATTCTGCAGATTCTCATACCCTGTATGGCGAACTGTATTACAGGCCTGCCAAAGATTATCCTGCCGGCACCCTGTTAGACGTGTATGAATGGGATACAGGGAAATTCTTAGGAAAGATCAAACAGGTTCCTCATACATTTTCTGTTGTGGGTAATATGAATGAAAACCAGGTTGCCATCGGAGAAACAACCTATGGAGGACGCAAGGAACTTGTGGACACAACGGCAGTCGTTGATTATGGCGGATTGATTTATTTTGCCCTTGAAAGATCGAAGTCAGCGCGGGAAGCCATTAAGGTGATAGCCGAATTAGTTGCAGAATATGGTTATTGCAGCGAAGGAGAATCTTTTTCGGTTTCCGATGCAAATGAAGTATGGATTCTTGAAATGATAAGCAAGGGGCCGGATTATATAGCATTAAAAGATAAAAATAATAAAACTGCAAAAACGACAGACAGCAAGGGCGCCGTATGGGTTGCCTATCGCATTCCAGACGGTTGTATTTCAGGCCATGCAAATCATCCCAGGATTACAACCTTTCCGCTTGAAGACGGGAAAAAATCCATTTCCTCAAAGAATTTAAATAAAATTTTCAATCCGGATGTTGAGGTGGTTTATGCATCCGATGTAATTTCTTTTGCAAGAGAAAAAGGTTATTTCAAAGGTAAAGACGAAGAATTCAGCTTTTCTGATGCGTATGCTCCTTTATGGGACGAAACAGGCAAATTAGTTGATTATGGCGCCATTCGTTTTTGCGAATCCAGGGTTTGGGCAGGATTCCGGAAAGTAAATTCACAAATGGATAAATATATGTCTTATCTGCTTGGAAAGAGCAAGACACGGATGCCTCTGTGGATTAAGCCGGATAAAAAAGTAACCGTAAAAGATATCATGGAGATGATGAGAGACCATTTTACCGGAACATTTTTCGACATGACCAAAGATGTTGGCGCAGGACCTTTCAAATGCCCCTACCGCTGGAGACCGATGACATGGAATTATATTAACAAACAAACTCTCGATACCATAGGCTATATTCACGAAAGAGCCATATCAACCCAGCAAACCGGATATTCATTTGTTGCCCAATCGCGGGGATGGTTGCCAAACCCCATTGGAGGAATCAACTGGTTTGGCGTTGACGATACGTATAGCACAGTCTATGTTCCCATGTATTGCGGGATTACAAAAGTTCCTGAAACGTTTAAGGAAGGCAACGGAAGCATGACAGAATTCACATGGAACTCCGCATTTTGGGTGTTTAACTGGGTTGCTAATTTTGCTTATACGCGTTACAGCGATATAATTGTTGATATTAAAAAGGTGCAAACTGAACTCGAAGATGGATTTATGAAAGCGGTACCGGATATTGATAAAAAAGCCGGAGACCTGTATAAATCGAATAAAGAAGAAGCCATAAATACGATCACGAAATTTTCTGTCGAGCAGGGCGACATGACCACCAAGCGCTGGGAAAAATTAGGGCAATATTTGTTTGTAAAATATATGGATGGAAACGTAAAACATGAGAAAGACGGGAAATTCGAGTTGAACGGAACCGTACACCCGCTTTCAAAACACCCGAAGCATCCGGCTTATCCGCAGGAGTGGTATGAGAGAATCATAAAAGAAACAGGCGATCATTACAAAATGCCTAAAGAATAACACAGAAAATTCGTAAGAAACAGAAAAATTCTTTTTCGAAAGACTTTGTAAAAATTAAAAAAAATAATTAATTTTGCAGACTAATTAACGGTCTGGTAGTTCAGTTTGGTTAGAATACATGCCTGTCACGCATGGGGTCGCGGGTTCGAGCCCCGTCCAGACCGCAAAAACCCCTTGAAATTCAAGGGGTTTCGTGTTTTAAGTACCCAGATAAGTACCCAAAATATTTTTTCCCCATCTTAATGTCTTATCCTTATAATGAGCCTTACTATTGAGCTTTCTATTATCTGGCTGTATTGATCACAGGTCTTAAACCGACCAATCCAGAGTGGCTCAGTTGTAAGTTGTGATTTGCTTTCAGATTGTATCTTTGACATATTGAACACAGCACCTGACCGGGAATATTTAAAAGATTTATGGTTGTGATTTGCTTTCAGATTGTATCTTTGACATATTGAACACAGCTTAATACGGAAGATATGCCGTATTCCGGTGGGTTGTGATTTGCTTTCAGATTGTATCTTTGACATATTGAACACAGCCGGCTTTTTGTATCAGTTTATCAATGATATGTTGTGATTTGCTTTCAGATTGTATCTTTGACATATTGAACACAGCACTGACTTACTGAGACGTTTTCTACTCCCCGTTGTGATTTGCTTTCAGATTGTATCTTTGACATATTGAACACAGCGAATTTTAGAGAAATAACTCAGGCAGTGCAGTTGTGATTTGCTTTCAGATTGTATCTTTGACATATTGAACACAGCCTCAATTAATAATCATTGAAGATGTCGCACGTTGTGATTTGCTTTCAGATTGTATCTTTGACATATTGAACACAGCTGGATAATAATATACTTGCTTGTGATTATAAGTTGTGATTTGCTTTCAGATTGTATCTTTGACATATTGAACACAGCTATGCTATTGTTTTGGAACCCATAGTAATAGTTGTGATTTGCTTTCAGATTGTATCTTTGACATATTGAACACAGCAGACCTCATGGTTTTGGGCTGATGTTCTGTATTTTATGTCGAAAATTGGAATTAAAAAATACTGTGTTCAAAGAAACCGCTTTCCAGAATCGGAGGCGGTTTTTATTTTCAAAACAGTTCGAGTTGTTGTGGTGTGTCAGGTTTGGATACTTCTTTTTGCGCATAAAATATTTCCATCATTTCAAATTGTTTGTCTGTAATGGTGAGTATTCCTACATGCCCTTTTTCTGGAAGAATATTTTTTACGCGTTTAATATGAACATCTGCATTTTCACGACTGGCACAATGTCTGACATATATTGAAAATTGAAACATGGTAAAACCATCAGACATAATATCCTTTCGGAATCTGGCTGCAATTTTTCTTTCTTTTTTCGATACAACAGGCAAATCAAAAAAAACTAATACCCACAAAATTCTGTATTGGGTTAGGTACATTTGTTTATTAAATCGGGGCTGTCTTTCATTAACTTTACAACCATTCCGGATATATTATTTTCCGTTGCTCTCCTTCTAAACATTTTACCAACGATGAGGTTGTACGCTGTAGCCCAACCATCAGTGGGCTACTTTCACCATCAATATTAATATCAATTGCAGGAATTGTGAGTAATTGTTGTTTCAGAGATTTATTGATTTCCGAATAATTTTCACCGGAGTCCACGATATCACACACAATTTTATCTACAAAAGGACGATAGGGTTCCATGATATCATCCGCAAGGCAGTAAGCATTATATCGATTTTCATGATGAATTCCCAAGGTCGGTAATAATCCGGAACCAACCAATCCTCTGGCTACTGTAGCTCGTAAAATTGCATAGCCATAATTAAGAAGGTTATTAGGTGGTTCACCAAATCGGTCTCTTTTAAAATGTAATCTACCATCAAACAAATTGTTCCAGTAATATGCTGCTGCCCGTGCTTCGTGGTTCTCTGTATCGCCCGATTTCACACTTTGAGCCCAATGCAACATATTATCTGTTTTCACTCCTTGCATTTTCAATAATGCAGCCTGATTGTTTATTTTAACAATAATAGTTTGTTGCCACAGGTTTTTCTTCAATGGTTCACTTGCTTCGAGTTGTGTGCGGAATCGCATATTCTGTAAAGTATTGCTACATAAATTCAACATCAATCCAGTGGGGTGATGTGTTTCGTTGCAAGTTATCAGAGCTACATTATTATCAAGTAAAGCAGCAAGTAAACCTTGTGTAATAGTAACTTGCTTATCATCCAGAATAACTACGCCAATATCTTCAACAGGAATACTTGTTGTAGCTTCTTTTTTAAAAGACAGGGGGAGGCTTTCGTTTTTTTCAACTTCGGGTAGGCGTATCATAAGTTGCTTATTGTTTAGATGCAGATAAGCAGGATTTCCAAAATAAAGGGTTCGTTTTATCATTCGCCAACTTTAACAATTTTACCTAAATGATTAATTCTAACTTTAACAATTGATTCTATGTTCTTTAAACTTTGCACGACTTTATAAGTTATTCCTTTCAATTCTTTTGCCGTATCAACATTTGTTTCTAAGTGATGCCTAAACCATAAACCTGATAACAATGAACCAAATTTCTGTACTCTAAATAAATTCGGACTTATCAAATAATAATTGTCGGGATTTAGCAAATCTGTTTCATTAGGATTGAAACCTGTTTTTTCATTTGGAAAAACAAAATATTCGTTCTTTTTCATGCTAAACAAAAAAGTCCAGCCCTCTGCCTGCTTATAAGTTTTATCAATAACTGGCAAACCTTGATTTACTCTTTCAACAGCTTCGTAAAAGGAAACTACTTTTTCCTGTAATTCATTTTTTTCGTTTCTATAAAATGCAACATGGTGGTTGTTTCCAGTGTTAACAAAATCAACAGGTATTTCTTTTCCAAATTCATTTAAAATCAATTTACCATCCTTGTCTTTTTTATAATGTAATGGCTCTGCATTGCTAATACCACTAATGGTAACACGTTTTATACATATACCTTTTTCTTTATTTAACCAGATGGGGTTTTCATCTAAATTGGAGAATGCTTTTTTAGCATCGTTGTTACATTTTTTTAGTCGTTCTTCCAAAATTTTTCTAATCCGAACATCTATTACCTTTTCAATTTTTAAATCAGAAGAAATGTCTTTTCTGATTGTGTATATGTTTTCAAATTCAACAAATTTAATTTTTTCAGGTACTTTTTGTGTTTGCAGTTCGTCTAAGTAAATCGGTTTCTTATCTAAACTGTTTTTTCCAGTAAATGCCTTCTTTGAATCATTATGGTTTTCTATAAGACGTTTTAAGAGAACTTCACGATATTTTTTATTGGCTACTTTATTTATGGTTTCTGCATCAAATGATCCACCTACTTTCATTTCTGTGGTTTTATATTGCTTAATACTGCCGTAAACTGTTTCTAAATGCAATTGTCCACGGGGTGTTAATTCTATTTTTGTTTTATGCCCTCCGTTTATTTTGGTTATATTTTTGTTTTTAGTAACAACTTTATTCTTCGCTTTAAATGAGACCAAGGTATTTTCTAAATGTTTTTTGGCTTCGGCTCTAAAATCATCTAATGGAATAGGAGGTTTAAAACGCAATTTATTTTTATCGTCTCTATAAAGTTCTTTTTGTTCTATACCATAGATACTGCTGCTTTTATCACTACGTGCGTTTAAATTATTCAAATATTGCACATGGCTTCTTTTTGTGAAAGCAACAGTTAGTGCATCCATAGCATGATGGCGGTGATCATTGCGTTTTGTCCAGTCTTTAATTCTTCGGATTACATTTCCATCTCTATTTTTGAATTCCTCTGTTAAACCCAATACTTTGTATTTTTCCCAATTCAATTCTTGCATTACATCTATTAATTGCCAATCACTTCTTAATCGTTCAGTAACACTTCCGGTCGTAGTTGTAACCTCCTTGAACACTTCCTCCAACATTGTTTTAGCTTTTTTTGCAATATATTGAGTGTCTCTAATATCTCGTTCAATAAAACCGTCTGGAATTTCGTTACCCTTCATTAAAAGTTTTTTGTATTTTGTTTTTCCTTTTTTGGAATGATTTTTAATAAAATCTTCAATGCGTAACAAATATTCCTTTACCCCTTCTTCTCCAAATTTTTTCTTTACATAGTCATAAGCTGTTTCATCAGCCTTTTCAATATTTGCAACTCTTACTTCTAACGTTTTATTTGAGAACGAATTATCAAACAAGCGTGTCTGTGGGATGATGTGTTCAATATCAAATTCTTTTGAAAAAAGTTTTTCAGCAGGAATATAGGTATTGGTGTAAAATGTTTTATATCCTCTGAATTCTAATTCTTTGTAAAGTTTATAACGAATGACATCGTTTCTACTCACATGTTGTAAGCCAAATTCGGATTGAAGAATTTTCCTGAATTTTTCATGGTCGTCTTTCGCTGTGTTTATGCTTGTAGACATTTCCTTACGTTCTTTTGCATTTTTTTTCAATTCACGGGCTAATTCCACTCTTATCTCATCAGGTTTTCCAAATTCATCAATAGCTGTATTTATTACATTTATCATTTGATTCAGAATTTTTTCAACTACAGGATTACGCAAACTGTTTTTTGGTAGTATTTCCAATTTGTCTTTTAATGTTCGTTTTTCTTTTTCTTCTTTTGTAAGAGAATTTGAGTGATTGTAGCCAGCATAGGTACACGCAACATCATAAGAATTTCCATCTTTTAAATGTGGTAAAATTTTACGAATGGCTTTAGTGCTCAGACTTCCATAGTCAGGTTGAAATAAAATATTAGAAATGATGTTAGCATATTCTTTTTCAAAACCATATTTATTTTTTAATGCTAATAATAGTTTTTCATTTCCCGTAGGTGAATTATCATCTTCATAAGAATACAATAAATGCCATAATTGATATGCAGGTTGGTGTTCAAATGCCTTGCCTTCAAGTGATGAATCGAACTTTAGAATTTCAGTTTTAATATTTAGTGCAATAAAAATTTCCTTAACCAAATTCAAGATTTCATTTGCTTTCATTTTATTGAAATCATACTCTCCATGACCACTGAATTCAATTATAGTTTGGTATGCTTTAACTAAAGCTGTATTTGTTTTGTTCCCTTCAATATCTTCATAATTTAAATCAAGTTCTGATGGCTTTTTGAAAAGAAGTTTCAGTGCTTCTGGTTTTGTTAATTTATCTTTAAAATTAAGTTCTTCAAAAAGCTGTGCCTTTTCTTCAGGCTCAAGTCTTCTTTTTTCTCCGGTTTTATTGTTGCTTACTTCAATATTGTTCAGTATTTGCCATATTTTGAATTCTTGAAAAAGTGGTGAAGACTTAGGACAAACTTTTGAACCAATGGTTCTAATTTTCTTTTTACCATCAATAACAACCTCTATCTTTTTACTTTCAAATTCACAAAAACTTATTAAACCTTTTTGTGATTTTAACCGGCGCTGGAAAAAAATAATAACATCCCGTATTTCTTCTTTGAGATTAGGAGTTAGTTGAAGATAGTGCTTCGCTTGTTCTTCCCAGATTCTTTCGAACTCATCTAAATAATCTTGTCTGTAAAATACTTGGCTTTTTAATCTTGGAGCTGTAGGTTTTTCAAGAACATTAGTATCATCAATTTGCTTTTTCCATTCAGTAATTTGTTTCCATAAATACTGTCCAACTGTAAGTTTATTAAAAAATAATTCTTTACTTCTATCACTGATTGCTCCAAGATAACCGCTTGAATTGGCTAAATTCTTATTTATTTCAGCAATTACATAAGCAACTTCTTCAATTTTTAATTGGTTACTTATTGCCTCAGTTCTCCATTTGTATGCTTGAATTCTTTTATCAACATTTTTTTCTTTGTTTTCAGCAGTATAAATCTGGTACTTGCCTAAAAATATGTTTGCAGTTGCTTGCAGTCCTTTTCCTACGATTTGTTCTTTAAATTCATTAGTCAATATTTCAGGATAAAATTGCATTTGATAATCCCATACTTTATTAAATTCAGTTTGCAAATCGGAGCGATAAAAATCAGGAATAAAATTTTTACCGGATTTTAATAATGTATAAACAAATTGCCCTGGTGTGAGGTTATTTTCATATAATTGTTTGGCTATTTCCATACCATCAATCAATTGTCCTTCTTCTTGGTTATTTGCTTTTCTACTGCTTTTGTAACCACGCTTTTTATTAATCATTAAAAGAACTTTTGCAAAATCTTCTAAATCTATTTTGTCAGAAGCAGCGTTCGCTCTATTTTCATAAGTTTGAAATGTTGAACGATTTTCATTTTCTGATAAAATGATATCATCCTCAATTATATTATTTTCTTTAAAAATTTCTATTAGATTTTCTTTTCTTAATTTGAGACGTTGTAAATTTCTTCTTGCACTTCTTTTTTTTGTTCTATCAGCATTAGGTGATAATCCTTTGCCACTTAAAAAATCTTTTTCAGGCTCCTTTGAAGCAGAAATTTTCCCGTTTTTATCTACTTTAACTAAATTATCTCCATAGTGAATTATTCTGCTTCCTAATTTGATTATTGAGCTTTTCTCTTCTTTATTTTCTGCCTCATTCACATAAGCCCATCCAATAGATGCTGTTCCCAAATCAAGTCCTAAAATTTTTTTCATAATATTTTGGTTTTAATTATTTTCAATTATCTTTGTTGATACAATTTGAAGCAAATCACAATAAGGATTATTCCGTTGTGAAAACATCTAAGGCGGCGCAAGTCGCCTTTTGGTTTATTTAGATTTTTGAGATCATAAATTGTTTTATTAGTTCGTCTGTAAAATTAAAAAATCTGACCGAAAAAGCAATTGATGAGAATTTTTGATTAGACTATAGTAAATAATCTCAAAAAAATATGTGAAACAAAGCATTAATAAATCCCTTTAAAGACTTGTTATAGATAGGAATTATAATTGATTATGTGAGAGTAATTATGCGATAAATGGATGATGTAATTTCCATGTTATAAAACACAGAAATCAGATATTTAATTTGGATGGATTCTTACTTTTAAACGGGTTTACAGTTATTTTTTCTTACAGTTTTAAGAAAACAGGCCTATCTTATTATCCCGGATTTCTGAATTTTTTAAACTTAAAATAATTTTGTACTTTTACAATTCGTAACAACTAAAAAAGGAGGTAAACAGAATTAACAAAAATCTATTGTAATTAAAGAGAAAATATAGAAAAGCGTTTTGCTTTTATTTTAGTTTACGAAATCTGGAAAATTTCAATTGTACCAAAAATAATAAGCAGTACGCCGGGAACGGCGTGAACTGACTTATTTGGTACAAGAGCTTTCCAGAGCTTCGTGAACTAATAGGTTTTGTTCACGCTTTTTTATTTCATAATAACGGAACAAATAGCATTAAATATTAACCCTTAAAATTTTTAATATGAAAAGAACAGTTCTTTTATTTCTGCTTATTGTTGCAGGGCTAACAATGTTACTCAACAATAGTTTCGGGCAATCCCCGCAATTAATCAACTACCAGGCAGTGGCCCGCAATACAGGCGGACAGCTTATCGTAAATCAGAATATTTCTGTACGGATTGGCATTCTCATCGGTTCGCCAACCGGTACGACAGAGTACAGCGAAACTCATGCTGTAACTACAAACCAGTTTGGTATATTCACTGTTCAGATTGGAGGGGGCACAGTAGTTTCAGGTAGTTTTTCTTCGATTAACTGGAGCAATTCAGGCCATTTTGTAAAAGTAGAAGCAGACGAAACAGGGGGCTCAAACTATCAGTTGGTCGGCACTTCGCAATTAGTTTCTGTACCTTATGCTCTTTATGCTAACAAGGCTAAAATTGCAGAACAATATACTGAAACAGATACGATGCTATGGAAAAAGAATGGGAATAAAATATATTATAATAATGGCAGCATTGGTATCGGTATTTCCAATCCAAAAGGAGCTTTATGCGTTAATGGAAATGTGGGGGTAAATTCTGATTCCTGCCATGCTATTTTTTATAATCGTAATTATGTCCTTGGTTCTCCCCAGCTAAAATTATATTCTACAGCCAATATATCAGGTGCAGCATATGGTATAAATGTAACAAAAACTGGGTTATCAGGGGATGGTGATTTAGTAATTAATGAATATGGTGGAAAGGTTGGGATTGGTACGGCTAACCCTAAAAATATTTTGTATGTAAAAAAGATTTCTTCAGGTTCCTCAGGGATAACCGCCAATTATGGATTTTCAGTTTCAGCCAATGATTCCAGTATCAGTAGTGGTGTTTATATTGGGGATTGGGGTTTTGGAGGTTATGGAGCAATCCAAACTTGCAATCAACCTTTAGTATTGAATCCAAACTGCAATAATGTTGGTATCGGCACTATAAATCCATTAGGTAAATTTCATGTAAATAATGATAAAATTGGTTCAGATAGTTCATTCGTTATTTTAAATAATGGGAATGTCGGCATCGGGACGATTGCTCCAAATTCCAAACTCGAAGTTAACGGAACAATTCATTCCACAACAGGTGGTTTTAAATTTCCCGATGGGACAACGCAAACAACGGCTGCGTCTGCCGGTTCTGGAGTTCCCGCAGGAAGTATTATGCCTTTTGCCGGTACAACTGCTCCGACAGGTTATTTATTATGTGATGGCTCTGCTGTTAGCCGCACAACGTATGCAGCATTATTTGCTGCAATGGGTACTGCCTATGGCTCAGGTGATGGCAGCACAACTTATAATTTGCCCGATTTACGTGGCCGATTTTTAAGAGGCGTTGATGGCACAGCTGGAAGTGACCCGGACAAAACATCACGTACTGCAAGTGGTACAGGTGGTAATACTGGAAATAATGTTGGGTCTTTACAAGGAAATAGTATAGCCTCACATAGTCATGCTTTATTAATTAATCTTAATGCCGGTAGCGCTTATGGTAGTTCTGTTACCTATTTAGCAGGAGGAACACAAAATTCTGAACCATTTTGGTATACTTTTTCTAATAGCTCAAATACTGTTTCAATTCAATCATCTGGTGGAAATGAAACCCGTCCAATAAATGTATATGTAAATTATATCATTAAATATTAATTTACCGGTAAACCTCTTTACGATGGGCAATTGAAAGATATTAAAAAAAGGTTCTTTGAAGTATTTTAGAGTTTAACTATGGTTAAAAATCCGGCAGGTTTTATTATTCCGGTTTGTTTGAATTTTTCTAAAACCAAAAGGTCTTTGTCGCCGGTAATAATAAAATGAGCGTTTGAACTTTCGGCAAGCTGAAGAATATTATTATCGTCTTTATCCCTGCAAATCAAAGGCATTGGAGTAAAGGGCGCAATCAAATTAAATTCAGCGGAAATAATAGTAACAATATTTTTCACTTCTGCTTCTTCAATTTGGAATTTATTGCGAAGCACATCGGACAGTTCGCTTATTACCCATTGCGAAATGTATATTTCATCATTTTCAATGCAGTATTCAAGAGCCTTGCCGGATAATCCGCCAAAAACAAATGCAGAAACTAAAACATTGGTATCAAAAACAATATTCATGAAACGGCGTTAAAAATATCATCCTCGCTTTTATAACCTTGTTTTATAACCTGTTTTTTCAGAATTTTTCGGATTTGTCTGATTTCCTGAATAAGAAGAAATTTTTTAAGCGCTTTAATGATTAAATCATTTTTATTGATTTGCATTTTTTTAGAAAGGTCTTCTATTTTATTCAAAAGCCTATCTGTAACCGTAAGTGATAACTCTACTTCCATAGCCTGATAGATTTAAAATTTGTATTAATAATAATAGATTTTAATCCATTTTTATTAGGCTTGCCTGATTTTAAATAAAAATTTATATTTGCCATAATATGTTAAAATTAAAATTAAATATCATAAAGCAAAGATAACTAAAAAAAGTGAGTACCCAAAGTGAGTACCCAAAAAGTTGTAAAAAATTAATAAAATAGAATAAAATAAGAAAGGAGATATTTTACAAAAGAATATAAATCAGTATTTTATATTAAGCATGATTAAATACGATTAAATAAGTGTGCGTCCCGTCCAGACCGCTGAGATAAAGAGAAAGCGCCTGTAAACAAAAAGTTTACAGGCGCTTTTAAATTACAGGTACAACATTTGGAAAAGTACCTATGTTATCCCTCTTCACGGTAAATTAAAAACTGTTTAAGATTATTCCCTTTTTCTTTGTAAAGAATCAAAACAGATATATATTTGGAGTGCGTGAAAATTAGTCACCTGATCGATATAATTTTTATACTAAAACGGAAAATTGTACATTTTGTAATCAGTGATCGGTTTCGCCTGCGGCGAACGGTAATCGGTAACCAGTAATCGGTAATCAGTAATAGAAAACCACCGATTACCGAACACCGATAACTGATTACAAATCTTATCCCGTTTGTAGTATAAAAGGAATCAGGGTGAAGAAAAAACAAATCGAAATGAAGAATAAATTTGATCCTAAGAAAAATTACCATGAAACGCAGAAAGCAATCGGATACGTTCCGAGAAAGAAAGCCGCTCAGAAAGATTACGACCGCATCGGTTTTATGTCCGGCCTTGAAGTGCATCAGCAATTGCTTACCAAAGAAAAACTTTTCTGCCGCTGCCCTGCCGGCGTTTATAACCCGAGTGATATTTTTGATTCCGAGTTGATCCGGCATATGCGCCCCACATTGAGCGAACTCGGTGAATACGACGGTACGGCTCTCATGGAGTTTAGAACCAGGAAAGAAATTGTGTACCGCATAAAGAATGAAACGGCCTGCACCTATGATGTTGACGATACGCCTCCTTTTAAAATTGACCGCGAAGCGCTGGAAATCGCCATTGAAATATCTTTATTAAGCAAGCTGAATATTGTTGGCGAAGTTCATATTACGCGTAAGCAATATCTCGACGGAAGCATCCCTACCGGTTTCCAGAGAACCGCTATCATCGGCGTTGAAGGAGAAATACCGTTGAAAAATAAAAAAGTGCGGCTGATCCAGTTAAGCATTGAAGAAGACTCATGCCGCGAAATTTCTGATGTGGGCCACGTGAGAATTTATAAGACCGACCGGCTGGGTATGCCGCTGATTGAAACAGTTACTTATCCTGACTTTGCAAATCCTGATGAAGTAAAAGAAGGCGCCGATTATATCCGCTTCCTGAACCGAAGCACGGGAAAAGTCAGAACCGGGATTGGTTCTGCGCGCGCAGATGTAAATGTGAGTTGTAGAGGAGGAACACGGGTTGAAATAAAAGGGGTTGCCCATACCCGGTGGATGCCCGAACTTGTGCATAACGAATGTTTCCGTCAATGGGCATTGCTGCACATCCGGGAGTTGCTGAATAAAAAAATCAAAGATGCCAGGAAATGGCAGATCAGTTTTACATATCTTGATTACGAAGATTTTGAAATCACTTACGAACCGCTGAAAGCGGCAAGGGATAAAAAATACAAGTTCATAGCCGTGAACCTTCCCGGATTTAAAGGTATTCTTTCTCATTTCACCCAACCCGGCAAGATGTTTGCCGATGAAATATGCGACCGATTAAAAGTGATTGCATGTCTTGAAAAACCGAATATGCTGCATACCGAACAGTTTGATCAGATCATCACGGATGCGGATATGAAGGTTATTGCGCCTGTACTCAAAACGGGTGAAAAAGATTCCCAGATCATTATCTGGGGACCAGAGGAAGATATGAAAACCGCTCTTGAAACCATTGAAGAACGCTGCAGGATGGCATTTGAATTCGTTCCCAATGAAACGAGAAAATCTTTTGAAAACGGAACAACGATTTTTGAAAGAGTGCTTCCCGGAGCCGACCGTATGTATCCTGATACGGATTCAAAACCGATTCCTCTTGAAAACGAATATATCGAAAAACTCAGCAAAAATCTTCCTGTCGAGGTAAGCGACCGGTATCATCAATTACAAAAATGGGAAGTTCCTGCTGATACCTATACATATATATTAAAGAAAAATTTAGTACCGAAAATTGATGCCATTGTTAAAGATTTGAAAATCGATCCGAAATTCACGGGAACCTTTTTCGGCCATAAAGTGAAATTTGTCGAAGGCCATTATGCAAAAGCTACTGATTTTAATTTTGATAAAATATATGAATTGTTCAAATATCTGAAAAAAGAGAAAATGGATCTTAACATTGCAAAGGAAATGTTGCCGGTGGTGTATGAGCATCCAAAAATGGACTTTGACTCTGTGCTGGAAAATATGAAATTCAGGAAAAGGACCAAAGAACAAATTGTAGCGCCTATCGGATTCTTAAAAGAAAAATACAAGGAGATCGGGAAAAAGAAAAATCCTAAATGTGAAACAGACTGGGTGATGGGGCAATTAAGAAAACAAGCTGTAGGAAATATCAGTTTGCATGATCTGAAATCTCATATTGAAAAAGGGAAGGCATAAGGCATGGTTCGGCTCAGGGCTCAGTGTGCGGATGACGGATGAAAAAGAGATAAGTGAATTAAATTAAAATCGGACACTGAGTTTGTCGAAGTGTCCGAATAAAAATCGAAAATCGAAAATACAAAATGGCTGAAGATTTTTTTCAGGGTTATAAGGGAGCAGCATTAAAAGCACTGACAAAATTTAATGTCAGGGTATGGGGGCAGGCTGAGATCGAGACCACCCGCGGCGGGTTCAAAGGGACCGTGCTTCCCCGATCAGAAAACGACGACGACCAGCATATCGTTTTAAAAATAGCAACCGGATATAATGTCGGGCTTGATATAAAAACCATTAAAACGATGAAAGAGGTCGGTTATAAAAAAGCCAATTACAAGATTCCGGAAAAGGAATTCCCGGTAACACCCGGTTTACCAAAAGTTAAATTAATCGGCACCGGCGGCACCATCGCTTCACGCCTTGATTACAGGACCGGCGCTGTAATCCCGGCATTTACTCCGGGCGAATTATACGGCGCGGTTCCCGAACTGGCAGATATTTGCAATTTAACCACAGAAAAATTATTTGCCGTGTTCAGCGAAAACATGGGGCCTGAACAGTATAAAAAATTAGCCGTAGCTATCGGGAAGGAAATTGAAAACGGCATTGACGGAATTATTATCGGGCACGGAACCGACACATTACATTATACTGCCGCCGCACTGACCTTCATGATTCAGGATTCGCCCATTCCAATAGTTCTTGTTGGATCACAGCGTTCATCAGACAGGCCTTCGTCGGATGCGGCGCTGAACCTCATGCATGCGGCATATACAGCCGGACATTCGGATATAGCAGAAGTAATGGTATGTATGTTCGGACCTACTTCGGATGAATATGGATTTCTTCATAGAGGTTCCAGAGTAAGGAAAATGCACTCGTCGTACCGTTCAACATTCAGGACAATCGGCGACACTCCGCTTGCCACTGTGAGCAGAAAAGCGGGAGTGATACCGATCAAGCAAAAATACAATCACCGCAGAAAAGACCGTAAGGTAAAAATATTGCCCTATTTTGAAGAAAAGGTTTCAATGATCTATTATTATACCAATATGCAGCCGGATATTATTGATTCATTGGTTGACAACGGATATAAAGGGATCATAATAATAGGCACCGGCCTTGGCCATGTAAACAAGCCGATTTATCCTGCCATTGAAAGGGCGGTAAAAAAAGGCGTTCATATTTATATGACGGTTCAGACGCTCTGGGGCTATGTCCATATGTTTGTATATGATACCGGAAGAGACCTGATGGCAAAAGGCGTTATCCCTGCAGAAAACATGCTGCCCGAAGCGGCCTATATCAAACTCGGGTGGGCGCTTGGCCAGACGGATGACCCGGAAGAAGTGAGACGGCTTATGCTCACGCCTATCAATGATGAAACTACTCCCAGGGAACCGTATAACGGGTATCTTATTTACCAGGGTGGCGTGGCGGAAGTGGAAGAGTTTATCAGGAAATTTCATAAATAAACTTAATGCCGGTATGGGTACTTTCGGAAAAGCGATAGAACAGTTGAAGATGGAGTTGGGCAAGCAATTGCCCGGTAAGGAAGTGCAGCACAGGATGGCGCCGTCAACCCGAAAATTTGATATAAATTATATCAAGAAGGATGGGAAAAGGAGAAACAGCAGCGTTTTAATTCTTTTATATCCGAATGAAGCAAAAACAAATATTGTATTTATAAAACGGGCCGATTCAAAAGGTCCGCACAGCGGGCAGATCGGCTTTCCCGGAGGAAAATATGAAACCTGCGACCTGAATCTTATACAGACCGCATTGCGCGAAGCAGAAGAGGAAACAGGGATTAATCATAAAGATGTTGTTGTTCTGGGAACTCTTACATCGCTTTTTATCCCGGTGAGCAATATCAGCGTGCTCCCGGTTGTGGGATATATGAATTACAGGCCGGAATTTGTAAAAGATAATATCGAGGTTGAAGAGATACTTGAAATAGAGTTGCCGGAACTGGCAGATATGAAAAACAAACTTGTGAAAAGGATCAATATAAAAAATATTGAAATTGACGCTCCCTGTTATTTAGCGAAAGATTATTATATCTGGGGCGCCACGGCGATGATCCTGAGCGAATTTCTGGAAGTTGCAGAAAAGACGGAATTGGTTTCATGAATTTTGGTTACAGCAATAATTATACTTTGAATGGTTTAATTTTATACAGTTCACATTTGGTAATCAGTAATCAGTATTCGGTAATCAGTAATCGGTAATTAAGAGAAAACCACCGATTACCGACCGCCGCAGGCGGAACCGAATACCGATTACCAACTGTACAAATTATGTATTTTAGAATATAACTAATATAATACTAATCTGAATCTGTCATGGAATATGTATTGTTGTTACTCCTGGTTTTCTTAGTGGTTTTTACACTCATAAATAATTCTGCTATTGTAAAGATATTGCGGCTGATGGAAAATTTAAAAGCTGAGTTAAAACAGAAGACCATTGCTCAACCGATGAAAGAAGTCCCTGTTGAGAAAAAAGCGGAACCTGTAATAATACCACCGGAAAAAGAGATTGTTCAACCTACATCGGTCATTACGCAGGAAAAGGAAACTACGCCGCCTGTTTCGGTTATTGTTGAAGAAAAAATTATTGAGCATCTGCAACCTGTGATACAACAGCCGGTTATTCCCCAAAAAGAACCAATACAGAAACCTGTTGTACCCAAGAAAAAAACTGATTTTGAAAAATTCATAGGCGAAAATCTTATCAGTAAAATCGGGATTATTGTTTTGGTTCTCGGGCTTGGGTTCTTAGTAAAATATGCTATTGATAAAAACTGGATTAATGAAGTGGCTCGGGTAGCCATCGGGATATTAAGCGGCGCCGCATTGATCGGATTGGCCCATTGGATGCGGAAATCATACAAACCTTTCAGTTCTGTACTCATTGGCGGAGGGCTGGCCGTTCTTTATATTACCATAGCTATTGCATTTCACCAATATCACCTGTTCAGCCAGACGGCGGCATTTATTATTATGATTATTATTACTTTTTTTGCCGTACTCCTTTCCATCGCTTACGACCGGATCGAGTTAGCCGTTCTTGCCATGCTGGGCGGTTTTGGAACCCCTTTCTTTGTGAGCACAGGCGAGGGAAATTATGTGGTGCTTTTCACCTATTTCATGATCCTGAACGTGGGGATGCTGGTGCTTTCGTATTATAAGAAGTGGTATCTTGTAAATATTGTTGCCTTTGTTTTTACAGTAATTATTTATGGAGGCTGGCTTATAACGGCTATACATGATAATAAATCATATCTTTATAAAGGCGCATTGATATTTGCCGGTCTTTTTTACGCCACTTTTTTCCTGATGAATATTATTAATAATGTAAAAGAAAAACAAAAATTCAGGTTTGGCGAAATATCCATATTATTAAGTAATACGGCGCTCTTTTATGCAGCCGGCATGGGCGTTTTGAGCCAGATGTATGATGGGAAATTAAAAGGTATTTTTACCATTTTGCTTGCAATTTACAACCTTGCTTTTGCTATTTATTTATATTACAGAAAACAGGTGGATCGCAACCTTGTATATCTGTTAATCGGATTTGTCCTGACATTTTTAAGCCTCACGGCGCCGGTTCAACTGAATGGAAATTACATCACGTTGTTCTGGGCGTTGGAATCTGTACTGTTGTTATGGTTTTCGCAAAAGTCAGGTATTAAAGTTGTAAAAATCGCTTCCGTTGTTGTTACATTCCTGATGCTGTTCAGCCTGCTGGTAGACTGGACAAATATTTATAATTTTTCAACTGCCACCATTAATTATGTTGATCCAAATAATCCGGATATCCTTACTATTTCACATCTTCCTGTTATATTTAATAAAGGTTTTATAACAAGTATTTTTTCGCTGGCTGCCCTGGCACTTACGATTTTTATGCTGCGTTATGAAGAGAAGCCGGAATCTTTTATCGGAATAGGAGTGAAGGCATACAAGTGGATACTGTTTCCGTTTTTTATCATTTACCTGTATGTGGCTGTTTTGCTTGAGTTGAATTACCATGTTAAATATTATATTGATATCCGGGAGTCGCAGCACATCATTATCGGTCTTTATAATATGGTATTTATTTTTGGATTGATGTTGTGGACGCGGGTAAAGTCTGTTAAGATAATCTTCGAAATTGCAACCGGGCTGGCGTTTATCGGAATTTTTTCATACCTTGTTTATTATAACCGGCAGATTTATAAAGTAAGCGCATTGTATCTTACCGGTACGGATTTAAGCCTGTCGCATTTCATGATCCACTACCCGCTTATATTATGTGTAGCCGCAATCGTAATTCTTTTTTATAAAAATATTGTAAAAATTTTTAATCCGAAATCAGTTGTTGATGTGATGGCATTATGGTTTATTGTTTTTGTTTCGGTATTTATGGCAAGCGCGGAACTCGACCAGTTGGTATTAATTTCACAGTATCGGCAGGGAGATTCATTTACCGAAATTTTAACACAATCGCACAAGATCGGGTTCCCGATTTTATGGGGAATCGGTTCATTAATCCTGATGACTATTGGCATGAGGGCGAAAAACAGGCGCCTTCGTATTATTTCATTAAGCCTGTTTTTTATCACCCTGTTTAAACTTTTCATTTTCGATATCCGCGGTATCCATGAAGCCGGAAAGATCGCAGCCTTTATTTCATTGGGAATTTTATTGCTGGTGGTTTCTTTTATGTACCAGAAATTAAAAAAGATTCTTCTCGAAGATGATGCGGTGAAAAATAAAACAGCCGCCATCACTTAAGAACCAGCCCGCCTGATGATTTTCAGTTTAATTATTTTTCCTTAAAAAATTTGCTTAATTTTGTATAAAAATCTGATAATATGATAACACTAAACACAAAAGCAACTGTAACAGACAATTCAATTTTAATGTTTCCATTGCCAAGTACATTGCCAAAAGGAGAATATGACATTTTAATTGTTATTGACGATACTCCAAAGACTAAAGAACCTTTATGGTTTATGGATTTAAAAGGTACAATTAATCCAAATGAAACTTTTAGAAGAGAGGACATGTATCATGTCAATGGACGATAAAAGAATTTTACAATTAATAAAATACACATATATTAAAACAAATCCATAAAATGAAAACACATCAACAAAATACTCCCGATACATCCGGACTGACCTTTGAAAAAGTCTGGCAAATGTTTCAGGAAACAGACAAAAAAATAGACAGACTTGCTAAAATCTCTCAGGAATCTGATAAAAAAATTGATAAACTTGCCAAAATGTACGGAGGCATTTCAAAGAACCTGGGCGAT
>JACREX010000221.1 GCA_016212695.1 Bacteroidia bacterium | reverse complement strand
TATTCATACCATAAAATAATGGTTCAGTAATTTAAATTATGAGGTTGTCCAAAAAGTATAAAATCAGTCCTCCCTTTAGGGGCGGGGCAATGGCCGATAATAAAAAATATTTATTTTTGGGCAACCTCATATTTAATTTTTTAAATTATGTGTAAGCGATATTTTTTAATAACATTTTTCTTTTTATTATTCTTCGGCCTCAAAGCGCAGGTAAATACAAGCGATTCCCTTGCCTTAGTTGATATGTATAATGCCATGAACGGACCCAACTGGATAAACAATTCCAATTGGCTCACAGGCACTGTCAGTACTTGGTCAGGTAATGCTACAGTTATTGAAGATATTTTAACTTCCAACTGGCCTGTGGTAATACCAAATACAAGCGGCGACGAACAAATATATGACATGGCTTACGATGATCAGGGCAACATTTATGCTATAGGATTATTTAATGGTGATATTACACTTGGCAGCACTACATATTATTCTACGTCTCCTGACATAAGTATTTTTGTTGCTAAATACGACTATTGCGGTAATTATATTAATGGACATGTATATGGCACAATTGCCAGTACTGTACCTGGTCCTTATGATTATCATATAAAATATCTTCAAAGTGCCGGTAAAGTTGTAGTTACAGGCCAGTTCACCTCTGTTGATTTTACAACCCCTTCTTTCAACGGGTACGAAATGACTGCTGGCAATGGCGGTGTTTTCCTTGCTTTTCTTGACCCTGCAACATTATTTTGCACCACAACTCAAGAAGTAAGTTTGGTTAGCATCCATGCTGTTAATATAAAAGGCCTTTCGCTAAATGGAAATTCAGCACTTATTACCGGGGTATTCTCCACCTGGTTACTTTATATTTCACCTTCCTTGGGGATTATTTATAATAACAATGCACAAGCATGCTGCCCTCATAGTGATGTTTTTATGGCGCGTTTCGACCTCGTTTCAAACAGCCTCTCGGTTCCCTGGTCCACTCCCTATTCGTCAAGTATCTCTAACGACCAGGGAATGGCAACCGAATGGGTAAGCTCATCTGACATATATTTTACCTATATGAGAGATCAGGAAAGTTATATTGTAAAAATTGATGCTTCAAACGGTCAGGTTTCTGGTTCTGAAGAAAAAATAGGTACTGGTTCAGAATATTTCGAAATAAACGACATGACAAGTTACAATGGTAAACTTTATCTCTGCGGATTTGAAAACACAACACCAAACTCAAATCGAGCAGCAGTTATTTCCTATCCAAATCTCCCTAACATAAACTGGAATCCTACGGATGCAATTCCTGTGATTTCTACTCCATCATCCGGCAATAATAATAATACCGCCAATAAAATTGTTGCTAATAGTAATGGCGTTTATGTAGCTGGTACTTTCGGAATAGATAATTTTAGCTTTGATCCTACTTTATTAACATATCTACAACTTTATGGCAGTACCAACCACTTTGTAACTAAGTTCGATAATTCGCTTGGCTGGGTATGGCAAACCGGGGTTGATGTGAATTCTAACACTTCGCGGGCTACCTCGCTTGTGTATGACAGCCAGCGCACTATGTACTATGTTGGGGGTAGTTTTACCGAAACAGTTGAGTTAGTTGGGGCAGCCAATCAATCAATAACTTCTGTACTTCCTGGTAACGATGCCTTTATGGCCCGTTTTGAAGACATAAATGCTGCCTCATATTACAGGATAATTAAGCCGGATAATGAGTCATTAAATAATGATTTATTAAGTAATGGTTCATTAAGCAATAGCTATTCCCAGTCGTTAGGCCTGTTCCCGAACCCGACAAACGGAAGGGTTTTGGTTACATCTGTTGCCGGCGATGTGTTTTACAGAATTGCTGTAACAGACATAACAGGCCGCGAGGTTTATAAGAAAAGTTTTACAGACAATACTTTTAAAACAGAAATAGACCTTTCTTTTTTGCTTTCAAACACGTATATTTTTATTGTAAACACCCAAAATAATGTGTATATTCGCAAACTTGTGATTATTAAATAAAGTAAAAATATGAAAAATATTATTATTACTTTATGTTCCTGCCTGATATTGGGCTTTCAATTAAACGCCCAGGTGAATCCTGTTGATTCAGCCACAGTATGGGATATGTGGATGGTCTGGAACCCTGTTCATTTTCAAAGTTTATATCCTCAAATGCCATTTGTTCAAAATGGCACTTCGGCAATTGATGTAGCATGGAATAATGGCAGGGTAACAATGATGGGAGCCCAACAAAATGATATTCTCCAGGGTACCCTCCCTTCCACCATTCAAAACCTCACAGAACTAACATTAATTGATATACGTCAGAACCCAAATTTAACCGGCTCCATTCCGCCGGAACTTGGCTCTTTAACTCATTTAAAAAAGATATTAATAAGTCAATGCGGTTTCACAGGTACAATTCCTTCTGAAATTGGTAATCTTAGCAATTTAGAAACTTTAAATATAGGAAACCTAGGTATTACTGGTGAAATACCGACCTCATTTCAAAACCTTCATAAATTAATCGGTTTCTATTTCGGTAATTCTAATGTAAATGGCAACCTGCCGGGCTATTTTGGTTTACTTGATACTTTAGAAATACTTTGGTGTATGAAAAATCCTTCTTTTGGTGGAATTTTATCCGATTCTTTATGTCTTTCACAATCACTTCAAGAATTACGAATTAATAAAAATGCTTTTTATGGTACATTACCCTCCTGTATTGGTAATATTCCATCGCTTCTGGCATTAGATATAAGCCATAACAATTTTACAGGTGCAATACCACAGTCGCTTTTTCCACCGGCAAGTAATTACATAGAATTAACAGCAGATTCTAATCACTTAACAAGTCTTCCATTTATACCTCACGAACAATCTCCTTTGCCACCATATTCTTACTTATATTATATGCGAGTTTACGATATACGCTGGAATAAATTACAGTTTGGCGATTTCGAAAATACATATCTAAATGGTTGTTCGTATTGTATTCAGGGTCCAATAGCACCACAGGATTCAGTTTGGTCGTTGCTCGATACAACAGTATTGGTAAATACAACAGTAACTCTGAATAGTACGGTCACAGGGCAGCATAATACTTACTACTGGTATAAAAACGGTGTTTTAATAGATAGCACAATAAATGGGTTATTGGCAATACCAAACATACAGCACAGCGATTCGGGTGTATATACGTGCAATGTTACAAATTTGTACATTTCTAACTGGTCTGGTTATCCAGGAAATCAACTAATTTTAAACCGCAGCCCGATCACATTGCACGTTGTAAACTCGTTAAACAGTATTGAAATTTCAAACACGAATTTAATGCCCGGAGTTTATCCTAATCCGTTTGACCAGGCGCTTACAGTACAATTAAGAGCGCAAATAAACGGGCCAACATCACTTAGTTTAATAAACGTATCGGGAAAAACTGTAATGCAGGCAAAAACACAGGCAAACGAATATATTTTTAATACGGAAAAGTTACCGGCAGGGCTTTATTTACTAAAAGCAGAAACAGGAAGAAGTGTGGCAACTGTAAGAGTAAGGAAGGAGTGAAAATAATTTAATAATACGAATTAAGCAAAATACCAATTACAGTAAAATTTCAGTTAAGAATTTTCCATCGGGCGTGTACATTGTAAAAGTGCAGGGGAAAGACATTGCTGCAACAAGGAAATTTTTAAAATGGTAAATTATTTGCGGTCGGGAACTAAGCGGAGCGCTCTCACGAGCAAAGCGAGTAAACCGCTATTTCAAACAGCGTAGTTGCAAACTACGCTGAGCGGGCTTCAGTTTTCATACTTCATACTTCATACTTCGTACATCAAAAATCACTAATCATATTTTTTACCTATTGTTAAAATTATTCATGGCAAAGGTAATTCCCGAAGTACCAAAACTTTTTATGGCATCAATGGCAATATCAATACGTGCAGGCAGCAGCTTTTTTTCTCCGGGCATCCATTCGCTCAGCACATAATCTACCTGGCCTCCTTTATAAAAATCGTTTCCTATTCCAAAACGCAGGCGCGCATAATTTTCATGGCCCAGTATTTCGCTGATATCTTTCAAACCGTTATGGCCGGCATCGCTGCCTTTGGGCCTGAGACGTATTGTACCGAATGGCAGGGCAATATCATCGCAGACCACAAGCATGTTTCCGACCGGGATATTTTCTTTCTGAAGCCAGTAATTAACAGCTTTTCCGCTAAGGTTCATAAATGTAGTTGGTTTTATCAGCAAAAATGTCCGGCCTTTATACCGCAGCGCTGCGGTAAAAGCATAGCGGCTGCCGGTAAAAACAATATTGGACGCTTTTGCGAAAGCGTCCAATATCATGAAACCTGAGTTGTGCCGGGTGTTCTGGTATTCTACCCCGATGTTGCCTAATCCGGCAATTAAATATTTCACACAATTTATTTTTTACCTTTTTTACCTTTATCTTTTCCTTTTCCCTTGCCTTTGTCTTTATCATCGGGCTTCTGTGTCTTGTCCGTCTGGGCAGGCGTGACAGTTCCGGTTGCAGGAGTTGCGGTTGTCGTACCCGTAGCAGTTCCGGTTGCCGTTCCGGCAACTGCCGTAGCGGTAGTTGCTGTTGCAGCGCCTTCTGCGCCCGGAGCGACTTCTTCAACAATATTCCTGGTAATTTTCACGGAAGCAATCACTGCATTTTTCATATCTAAAAAATCAACCATGTCCAATTTCATATCCGATACTTTCACGGTATGGCCGATTTTCAGGTGTTCTACATCAATGTCAAATGCTTCGGGAAGATCTTTTATAAACGCCCGCACTTTTAATTTTCTCTTTAACTGCGAAAGTTTACCGCCCTCCTTTACGCCAACCGGAAAACCGTGAAGTTTTACAGGGACGTCTATAATTACTTTTTTATCTTCAAAAACCTGTTTGAAATCAACATGAATGATTTTATCATTTACGGGATGAAACTGCACTTCCTGGAGAATCGCATCGTAATGCTGTTCATCTACCTGAAGTTTTATCGTATAAACCTTGGGTGTATATACAAGATGCCTGAATTCGTTTTCTTTCGCAGTAAAATGTAAATTCTGCTGTCCCGCTCCATACATCACACAGGGAACAAATTCGCTTTTTCTCTCTTTTATTGCATATTTCCGGCCTAATGCAACTCTTTTCTGACCTTTGACCTCAATTGTTTTCATTTCTTTAAATTTTTTGTGCTACTCAAAATCAAGTCTTTCTTAATTTCCCATTACACGTTAATAATCAATTTTATTAAAAAGTTTGCAAAGATAAAAATAATAAATAAAAAATAAAAATTCTTTTCAATTATATTTTGAACGGATTATTTCTATTACAAGTCCCATTTTTCAAGTTACAAGCCCCAAGAGATTTGGAATTTCCTTCTTGGAATTTGGAATTTGAGGCTTGGAATTTGTGACTTAAAAAATGAAACTGGAACTTATTGACTGGAAAGTATAGACTTTATGGATAACATCCGCAAATAATTCGGCGCAGGAGATCACTTTTATTTTTCTACTCCCGTATTTTAATGGAATTGAATCTGTAACTACCACTTCTTCGATGGCTGAATTTTCTATTCTGTCATATGCCGGGCCCGAAAGCACCGGATGCGTCGCAATAACCCTGATGCTCTTGGCTCCGTAACGCATCATCTGGTCGGCAGCCAGGGTAATGGTTCCGGCAGTATCAATCATATCATCCAGTATGACTACATTCTTATCTTTTATATCGCCGATAATGGTAATTTTTTCAACCACATTTTCTTTTCTCCTGGTTTTATAACAAATGGCCATTTCTGTTTTCAGGAACCTGGAATACGCATTCGCCCTTTTTGACCCGCCCATATCAGGCGCTGCAACAACCAGATTATCCAGCTTTAATTCCATTATATATTTAGCAAATAAAGCCGAAGCATAAACATGGTCAACAGGGAAATTAAAGAAACCCTGAATCTGGTCTGCATGAAGATCCATCGTCATCACACGGTCCACGCCTACAGCGCCTAACATATCGGCTATAGCTTTTGCAGCAATGGGAACGCGGGGTTTATCTTTTCTATCCTGCCGCGCAAATCCGAAATACGGAATCACTGCCACTACCTTGTATGCAGAGGCCCTCCTGGCCGCATCTATCATAAACATAAGCTCCAATAAGTTATCTGCAGGAGGGTATGTTGACTGAATTATAAATACCGTGGTTCCGCGAACGGTTTCTTCAAAACAAGGCTGAAACTCGCCATCGCTGAATTTAATCAGGGTTGATTTTCCGAGTTCGGTACCGTAAGCTTTTACAATTTTTTCAGCAAGATAACGGGTATTGGTTCCTGCAAAGAATTTTACCGGAGATGTTGGCATGGCATTAAATTTTTGTTATCGCAAAATTATAAATTATTCAATCCCCCTGCCGGATATTTTATCAACATTACTAACAGTGCGGAAAAAATTCAGGAAGTATCAATAATTCAAACCGGAAGCGTTTAATTTAAACTCACGATTTTAAATTCCGTACGCCGGTTTTGCGCCCGGCCCTCTTCCGTATCGTTCGGAGCAACCGGTATGCTGAAGTCATAGCCTTTGTAACTTAACCGGTCTTTCGGGATACCATGTTCTATTAAATAGATGTAAACAGATTTGGAACGGTTCTCGGAAAGTTTCTGATTATACGCCTTTGTTCCTATATTATCAGTATGACCGCTGATTTCGATTTTCACCAGGGCATTCGACTGCATGAAAAAAATAAGATTATCAAGTTCAACCTTAGATTCCGGCTTCAACTCATACGAATTAAATTCATAAAAAATATTTTTCAGGATCACCTTATTATCTACCTGTATGGGTTGCAATGCGATATCCATGATATATGGTTTCGATGTATCCTTATGGTCTTTCAACGAAAAATTCTCGGAATAAAACATATAGCCTTCTTTGGAAACGCAGAATCCGTAGTTTTTCCCTATGGGCAGGCAAACCAAATATTCGCCGGTGGTTTCGTTTGATACCGCTTCAGCAACCATTTTCTGCGCATCAATATCGTAAAGTTCTAATTTTGTTTTCAACTTTTGCTTTGTTACCGCATTAAACACAATTCCTTTGACATAGGTTGTGATTATCGGTTTTACCTTTTTATATAAATCAAAGGAATACAAGTCGCAAAGCCTGCCTCCGAACCTGTCTGAAGCTAATATTGCCATATCGCTTTTGGAGTCAACGATCAGTCCGATCTCGTCTTTATTTGTGTTGATAGGATAACCTAAATTCACAGGTTTGCTCCATTTGCCTAAGGAGTCTTTCCTTGTTATATACACATCAAAACCGCCCAGCCCTATGCCTCCGTTCGATGCAAAATATAATGTTTTTCCGTCCGGGTGTATAAACGGGGCAAATTCGTCTTCAGGAGTGTTAATGCTGTCTCCAAGATTCACCGGCGCATTAAACCCGCCGTCCTTGCTCAGGGTTGCCGTCCAGATATCCATCCTGCCTTTGCCTCCCTTGCGGTTAGTTGCAAAATACAAAGTCTTTCCGTCTGCCGAGAGAGAGGGCGTGGATTCCCATTTACCAGTATTTACAGGAGGACCCAGATTAACAGGCTTACTCCAGAGATTCCCTGTTCTTTTCGAAAGATAAATATCGCAATCGCCTTCTCCGTCAATCCGGCCGCAGCCTGTGAAAAACAGATACTGCCCGTCAACTGAAATACATTCTGAACCCTCATTGTGTTCCGTATTTATGGGCGGGCCTATACTTTTCGCTTTTGAAAAAACGCCGTTCACCTTACGTGAAATATAAATATCTTCCTGGCCGGTACGCATCAGGGAAAATTCATTTTTACGCTTGGAAATATCCCTTGTAAACACCAGTATCTGGTCATCAGCGGTGAGATACGGCCAGTAATCATCATATTCGCTGTTGATGCTGTCGCCCAGAGATTCAGGTTCAAAAGGAACAGGATTCTTTATTGCTTCAATCGAAAAATCACATTTTTTCATCAGCAATCCGGCTTCGTCAATTACATCTTGTTTTAAATCTTTCTTAGCAAGAAAAACGGTTATACTCTTTTCCGCTTCATCGTATTTTGCCGAGAGGTATTGGGCTTTAGCAAGATTAAGGTAGGTTCTGTTAAAAAAATCCGGATTGATCTCACATACTTTTTTATAGGTATCCGCTTCTTTTTCATAATTCCTTTTCATATTGTAAATATCGGCAAGCATCAGGTAGGCTTCAATAAACCGGTCATCTTCCTTTATCGCGGCTTCGAATCCGGCAATGGCTTCATCAAGCCTTCTTACATTGAAAAGATAGGTTGCATCTTCGAATTTACGTATGGCTTTATCCGATTTGGTGGAATATTTCTGGGAATAAGAAAAGCAAAATGAAGCGAGGAAAAAGAATATGAAAACAGTTTTACGCATAAAAACAACTTTACTATTATACTAAAAACGGGATAAATTTATACATTTTGATTTCTCGCCAAGCCGCCAAGAACGCTAAGAAAATTAATCCTTTGCGAACTTTGCGTCTTTACGTGAAAATGTACAGTTTTAATTCATTCACAGTATATATAACGAAAATCTCAATACAAAGAATATACTTCGAATACGCAATAAAAACAAAAAGCAGAGACACCTTAAGATTATTATCCCTGCTCTTTACGGATTAAAGTGACATATTAATTTCCTGTATCGTCTTCAGTACTGACCAAATTTTTTTCAAGATCAGGATCCTTGTCCTTTTCAAATTTTTTAACTTTAATTTTAATCAGGTCTTTTTTCTTGTCATACCCAACCACGATCACATCGCCTTCGGTAAAAACGGTTTTGATGATGACTTCGGCGATTGGGTCTTCGAGATATTTCTGGATAGCTCTCTTTAACGGGCGAGCGCCGAATTTTTCATCAAAGCCTTTTTCCACAACATATTCTTTAGCTACTGCAGACACTTTTATCTCAAAGCCCATAGACTTGATCCGTTCGTACAAACCTTTCAGTTCGATATCAATGATCTTATGAATGTCATCGCGTTTGAGGGAATTGAATATTATCACATCATCAATACGATTAAGAAATTCCGGAGCAAAAGTTTTCTTTAATGCATTCTGGATTATACCGTTGGTTTGCTGCCCCACATAGTCTTCCTTTGCTTTGGATTCAAAACCGATTCCTTTCCCAAACTCATTTAGTTGACGGGTTCCGATATTTGAAGTCATTACAAGTATCGTATTTCTGAAATCAATTCTCCGGCCCAGGCTGTCAGTCAACCGGCCTTCATCAAGAACCTGCAACAGGATATGAAATACGTCGGGATGAGCTTTCTCTATTTCATCAAGAAGCACTACAGAATAGGGTTTGCGGCGCACCTTTTCGGTAAGCTGCCCCCCTTCTTCATAACCCACATATCCGGGAGGCGCTCCAATAAGGCGCGATACTGAAAACTTCTCCATATACTCGCTCATATCAATCCGGATCAGGTTATCTTTGTTATCAAAAAGATATTCTGCAAGAACTTTGGCAAGCTGTGTTTTTCCGACACCTGTCGGGCCCAAAAAAATAAATGTTCCTATCGGTTTGTTGGGATCCTTTAATCCGGCGCGGTTACGCTGAATCGCCTGAACAATCTTTTTAATGGCATCGTCCTGACCAATCACGCTTCCTCTCAGTTCATCAAACATTTTCAGGAGGCGCAGCCCTTCGGCCTGGGCGATACGCTGCACCGGGACTCCTGTCATCATGGCCACAACTTCTGCCACGTGGTCTTCAGTTACTGTTTCGCGATGCGACGAAAGTTCTTTCTGCCATCTTTGTTTTTCCAGTTCTATCTGCTCCATGCAGTGCTTTTCTTTGTCGCGGAAATTGGCTGCAAGCTCAAAATTCTGGCTCTTGATCGCTTTTAATTTCTCAGTGCGCACTACCTCTATCTGTTTCTCAAGGTCTAATATATTCTTTGGCACATGAATATTTGAAATATGAACGCGCGACCCGGTTTCATCCAAAGCATCAATGGCTTTATCGGGAAGAAGCCTGTCTGTGATGTATCTCAGCGTAAGAGAAACGCAGGCCTTTATTGCGTCAGGCGTATACGTAACATTATGATGGGCTTCATACTTTTCTTTAATATTATTTAAAATCTCAATGGTTTCTTCAGCAGTGGTCGGTTCAACCATCACTTTCTGAAACCTTCTTTCGAGCGCTCCATCCTTTTCAACATACTGGCGGTATTCATCAAGCGTTGTGGCTCCAATGCACTGTATATCGCCCCTGGCTAAAGCGGGCTTAAGCATATTTGCGGCATCCAGCGATCCGGCTGCTCCGCCGGCGCCTACAATGGTATGTATTTCATCAATGAATAAAATGACATTGGATGTTTTGGAAAGTTCATTCAATATGGCTTTCATCCGCTCTTCAAACTGCCCGCGGTACTTTGTTCCGGCAACAATCGAAGCCAGGTCAAGGGCAACAATTCTTTTTCC
Organism: Bacteroidia bacterium; assembly: GCA_016212695.1. Taxonomy (GTDB): domain Bacteria; phylum Bacteroidota; class Bacteroidia; order Bacteroidales; family GWF2-35-48; genus GWF2-35-48. Next base: position 30,156 of record JACREX010000221.1, on the reverse strand, counting down.
AAATAATACCCTGGATACTTTTTTCTGTACGATCCGTATCGCTAAACCTTCTGCTATTGCTGATTTCCCGACACCCGGTTCGCCGATAAGAACAGGATTGTTCTTTTTTCTCCGGCTCAGAATCTGGGCAAGCCGTTCAATTTCTTTTTCTCGGCCAACGATAGGATCCAGGCGGCCTTCCTCAACAGATTTTGTGAGGTCAATACCAAAATTATCAAGAACCGGCGTATCGGAATTTGATTTCTGCGCCTGCTTCGAACCGCCGCCCTGTGCGCCTCCATGTCCGTAATTCTCACTGCTGTCGTCATCATCATTCGGATTGTATGCCGCCTCAGGAAGATTTCCTTCCATTCTTGATTTTACAATGCTGTAGGTAATATTTCTTTCCTGTAAAATTTCTGTAACAAGGCTTGTTTCATCTTTTAAAATTGCAAGTAAAAGATGGCCGGTATTGATTTCTCCGCTCTTTAGCGATTTTGCTTCAAGGTAAATAAATTTCAGCGCTTTTTCAGTAGTTTTCAATAAAGGAATTCTATCTATTTCAGTAATGGAAATATTTTTATCAGTTTTAATGCGGTTTTCGATAAACTTTTTAACATCATTAAAATCCACCATCAAAGTATTCAATAAATCAACAGCCACACCTTCCGATTCACGTAAGATTCCGAGAAAGAGATGCTCTGTCCCGATATAATTGTTGCCAAGCCTTACTGCCTCTTCTTTTGAGTATGTGAGAACATCCCTGATTTTTTGTGAAAATTTTGCATCCATAATTTACCGAAAGAATACCTAATTACTAAATAGAGTTTGTCTGCAAAGTCAATACACAAATAAATTCATGGACACGAATTGCACGAATTTATTAGAAAAAATTAATTATAATTCGTGAAATTAGTGTCTAAACTGGACATTATAGACAGACACTAAATACGTTCAAAAATAGTTAAAAATAATATAGACACAAGCTTTTTTATAAACACACAACTGTTAATAACTATGAGTAATAAAATTATACGGATAATGGACAAATATCTAAATTAGACCTCTGTTTTTTTTCAGGTTAACGTATTAATTATCAAAAAAAATCGCATTACAAATGGTAGAAGGAGAAAGAATATTAAAGGTAAACATCGAGGATGAAATGAAGTCGGCTTACATTGATTATTCAATGTCTGTGATTGTGTCAAGAGCTTTACCTGATGTCAGGGATGGATTAAAACCGGTACATCGCCGCATACTTCACGGGATGAATGAACTCGGCACGTTGTCAAACCGTCCGTATAAAAAATCAGCAAGAATTGTTGGTGAAGTATTAGGAAAATATCACCCTCACGGCGATACATCCGTTTATTTTGCCATGGTTCGTATGGCCCAGGAATGGTCTATGCGGTATCCTTTGGTTGACGGGCAGGGAAATTTCGGCTCTGTTGACGGAGACAACCCGGCGGCTATGCGTTATACGGAAGCGCGAATGAGCAAGATCGCAGAAGAAACACTTGCAGATATTGAAAAAAACACGGTAGATTTTCAGAATAATTTTGACGACACATTGCAGGAACCCACTGTGCTGCCCACAAAAGTACCCCTGTTGTTAGTTAACGGCGCTTCCGGTATTGCCGTAGGTATGGCAACCAACATGCCGCCACACAATCTTTCCGAAATTATTGATGGCATTATTGCTCTAATAGACGATAAAGATATTGATATTACCGGATTGATGAAATATATAAAAGCCCCGGATTTTCCGACCGGCGGAACCATTTACGGCTACCAGGGAGTTAAAGAAGCTTTTGAAACCGGCAGGGGAAGGATCATTATCCGTTCCAAGACCAATATTGAAGTTGACAACAACGGCAGGGAAAAAATTATTATCAATGAAATCCCCTACATGGTAAACAAAGTTGAGCTTATCATCAAAATTGCAGATCTCGTCAATGAGAAAAAAATCGAAGGGATTTCTGATGTGAATGATGAATCAGACAGGGATGGGATGCGCATTGTGATTGATCTGAAAAAAGACGCAGTTGCCAATGTGGTTCTGAACATTCTTTATAAGGAAACACAGTTACAATCTACTTTTAATGTAAACAATATTGCATTGGTCGGCGGAAGACCCATGATGCTCAACCTTAAAGAACTGATATCCTATTTTGTCGCTCACCGCCATGACGTAGTTACCCGCAGAACCCGGTTTGAACTTGATGAAGCAGAAAAACGGGCTCATATTCTCGAAGGCTTACTTATAGCGCTCGACCATATTGACGAAGTGATTGCCATCATCCGCGCTTCCAAAACGGTTGATGATGCCCGCAACGGGTTGATGACAACATTCAACCTTTCCGACGCCCAGTCGAGAGCTATTGTTGATATGAGGCTGAGAGCCCTTACCGGCCTTGAACGGGACAAGATCAAAGAAGAATACGATACCCTTATAAAACTAATTGCACACCTGAAAAATGTTCTGGCAAACGAAGCCATGAGGATGGAGATCATCAAGAAAGAAATGCTTGAAATCAAAGAAAAATATGGCAATGGACGCAAGACGGATATTGTATATTCATCCGAAGAATTTAATCCCGAAGATTTTTATGCAGACGAAGATGTTGCCATAACCATCTCGCACCTGGGCTATATCAAGCGTACGCCTATTACTGATTTCCGCAAGCAAAACAGGGGAGGAGTCGGTTCAAAGGGAAGCGAAACCAGGGAGGAAGATTTTCTTGAACACCTCTATATTGCTTCGATGCACAACACCATGCTCTTCTTCACAGAAAAAGGAAGATGCTACTGGCTAAAAGTATGGGAAATCCCGGAAGGATCCAAAACCTCGAAAGGAAGAGCTATACAGAACATGATTAACATTGAACCGGATGATAAAGTAAAAGCATACATTAATATAAAAAAATTGACCGATACAGAATACATCAACAGTCATTATATTGTATTATGCACGAAAAAAGGCATCATTAAAAAGACCCTGCTTGAATTGTATTCCAGGCCGCGCCAGAATGGTATCATAGCAATCAACGTTCGCGAAGGTGATGAACTCCTTGAAGCCAAAATGACCCGCGGTATCAGTGAAATAATGCTTGCCATTAAATCAGGAAGATCTATTCGTTTCCCGGAGAAAAAAGTAAGGCCCATGGGAAGAAATGCATCGGGAGTGAGAGGCATCCGGCTTGCAAACGAAAACGACGAGGTGATCGGGATGGTTTGCGTGGAAAGCCGGACAGAAGATGTTCTTGTAGTTTCTGAAAACGGTTACGGGAAAAGATCAAAAATTGATGCATACCGCGTTACAAACCGGGGAGGAAAAGGCGTAAAAACAATCAACGTCACTGAAAAAACCGGTAAGCTTATTGCAATTAAAGGGGTGCTTGATACGGATGATTTAATGATCATTACTAAAAACGGTCTTACTATTCGCGTGGGCGTCAGCGAGCTGAGAGTGATGGGCAGAGCCACCCAAGGAGTACGGCTGATCAACCTGAAAGATGACGATGCCATTGCCGCCGTAGCCTATATTGAAGAGCAGAAAGAAACCGGCAGGGATAATGAAATCGAAGAAATTGCGTTATCAATTACTGAGCCCATTGTTCCGGTTGATGAGGTAATTGATGAAGATATTGATGACGAAAACCCGGATGAAGAGCCTGACGAAGACATTGATGAAGAAGAAAATGAAACCGATGAAAATCCCGATGAAATCAATGAAAAATAAGTCTTTATTATAAAAAATTTGACGAATACTATTTAATATTTAATTTTGAAGCCAAATTTAATTTAATAATAAAATGAAAAAGTTACTATTTGTTTTGGTATTTGCATGGACATGTATTGCCACATTCGGACAAAGAAAAGAAGTGACCAGTTGCTGGAATTATCTTAAATACGGAGAACTGGATAAAGCCAAAGAATCCATTGAAAAAGCGATTCTTCACGAGACAACCATGAACGAATATAAAACATGGTGGTACAGGGGCAATACCTATCTTGCCATACAAACTACCAAAGAAGCAAAATATAAAGACATGGATCCGGACGCTGCTGAAAAATCTTATAAATCTTACCTGAAAGCCCTTGCCCTTAATTTTAAAGAAACTCAGAATCAGACTTTGAATTTAGAAAAAAAAGAAGACCTTGAAAAATTTTTTAAATTACTCATGGATAAAAACACAAAATACTTAGATGATGAGTGCCTCCAGGATATTATTGGCGTCAGGCTTCCGCCTCTTGCAAATGTATTTGTTAATAAAGGCGTGGCGGATTATAAAGATAAAAAAGATTATTGCAAAGCCCTTCAGAATTTTGAAAATTCATTGCGGTTATCCGGTTTGGCGCTGAGAATTGATACGCCTATCATTTATTACGCAGCCTTGGCTGCAGAAAAATGCAATAAGTGCGACAGGGCTGTTGAATTTTACAGCAAACTCATACTTTTGAAATATTGCGCCGATAAAAAAGAAAAATCAAATATGTATTTTTATCTCGCTTCTGCTTACAAGTGTAATAAAGATACTGTAAAATATGTAGAGTCTCTGAAAAAAGGCATTTCATCGTATCCAAACGACTGCCAGAATGTGATTGCCGAACTTATCAACTATTACCTGCAGTCCAATAAATCGAAAGAAGCGCTCGATTATCTGAATATAGCCATTGAAAAAAGCCCGAACAATGCAACCTATTATTTTGCAAAAGGTGCTTTGCTGGAAGGAACAAAAGAATGGGAAAAATCAGAAGAATGCTATAGTAAAGCCATTGAAATTGATCCGAATTACCTTGATGCCAATTACAATCTGGGAGCCTTGCATTACAACCGGGCTGCCGATATTGCCAATGAAGCAAATAACGAACAGGACCAGAAAAAATATGAAACTCTGAAAGCAAAATCCGACGATGAGTTTAAAAAAGCGTTGCCCTACATGGAAAAAGCGCATCAGTTGGATCCCAAGGATATGAATGTGATCAGCACGCTCAAAACCATTTATTACAAACTCCAGATGACAGACAAATACGAAGAGATGAAGAAAAAACTTGGTAAATAATTAATATTTTTTAAATAGCCAAAACCAAAAGAGAAGTGCTTCTGCTTCTCTTTTTTTATATATTTGCAAAAAAGAATCTAATATGAAAAAAATAGTTGTTCTCACCGCTTTTTTCTTTTGCACAGTATCCCTGTTTTCGCAAAGCAGAATTCAGGATACTGATAATTTAGTCAGGCAGATAGATGCTGATCTTGAAAAAGCAAAATTTTCTGTTGACAAGGAAACGGTTTCGGAAGCTACAAAAAACGACCCGGTCTCCTGGTATATGAAAGCATATGTGTATAAAGAAATGATGAAAAGCAAGGTGCATAAAAAAAAGTATCCAAGCGTTGGGATCGAATCACTAAATGCCTGCAAAAAAGTAAAAGAATTAGATGTAAGAAAAGACCTCTGGTCAAAAGTCATCAATGTTCTTTTTGATATCAGTCCGTTATTTTACAACGACGGGATTGAAGTATACAACAGCGCTACCAAACTTAAACCAAAAGACGGGAAAGCAGATCCTAAAGCAATAGACCTGTATAAAGCGGCTTTACATAATTTTGAAAATTTTAAAGATATAATCACAGTACTGGGCGATGATAAGGAAATTTCTATACAGCTTCTTAAATTTCATAAGATCAATATTTATTCAATTGACTACTTTGCCGCTTTCTGCGCACAGATGACCGGAGACAATGCAAAAGCAAAGACCTATTATAAAAACTCCATTCTTTTTGAAGGAGATGCAGAGACTGCAAAACAACACGGTTCGGTGCTCGCTTATTATTATTATACGGGACTTTTAATTGATGAAAAAAATTACTCCGAAGCTACCCGGGTAGTCGAGAGGGGGCTGACATTATATCCCGATAACAAGGAATTACCAACTATTGCGATTGAATTAACCAAGAAAGCAGAAAATGCGGAAGACCAGATAAAATTATTTGAAAAAATTGTTTTGATTCAGCCGGATAATATAACTATCTATTCCAACTTAGCCACAGCGTACAGCAAATTATCAGACAAAATGGAAGAGAAGGGATATGCCTCAAGCGCTGCGGAATATAAAGACAAAGCGGCGGCAACATACAAAAAGCTCACCACCATGACTACTGATAAAAGATTTGTGTTTACCTATAATTATAATGCTGCGCTACTCTATTACAAACCGGCAACAAAATTATACAAAGACAATCAGGTGTTAAACGAATCCGCTTACTCAGAGCTTTTCAAAAAAGCCCTTCCTTTCTTTGAAGCGGCACACATCAACGACCCAAATAGTAAAAATGTTGTTGAGATATTAGTAAGCATTTATCAGATTCTTAAAGATGCCGATAACGGAACCCGGATGGAAGAAAAACTTAAAAAAATAAAATAGTATTCACCAATCACACATTTCGACTTCGCTCAATGTGACGATAATCGTAATTCCTAATTCCTAAATTTTAAATAATGACCTCAAATATTTTCAAAACCATTCAAAAAATCGTTTTTTTGATTATTGCTTTGGTCATTATTACACCGGTATTTTCCCAAAATAAAAAAGCCAACCGCACGCTTACACGGATATTATTTGTTCTGGATGCTTCGCAGAGCATGTCGGGGAAATGGGAGAAATCAACAAAAATGGATATATCGAAAAGGTTGCTCCTCAATATGCTCGACAGCCTGGGAACCATTGAAAATATTGATCTTGCGCTTCGCGTATACGGGCATCAGAGCCAGGCGCCGCCCGCGGGTCCGCAGGATTGCAACGATACAAAACTTGAAGTCCCTTTCAGCCGCGACAATGTATCCATTATCAAACAAAAAATCGTTTCAATCGTACCAAAAGGAACAACTCCCATTGCCCGGTCGCTTGAACTATGCGGGAATGATTTCCCCGAGAGCGGCTATGGCCGGAATATCATCATTATAATCACAGACGGTATTGAAGCCTGCGACGGCGATCCCTGCGCTGTTTCCCGCGAACTGCAAAAAAAAGGGATTGTTCTGAAACCTTTTGTGATCGGTGTGGATATGGATGCAAAATTTAAAAAGTCTTTCGAATGTGTAGGTTCTTACTATGATGCAACCAATGAGGTGCAGTTTAAAGAAGTGCTGAATGTTATAATTTCACAGGTGCTGAATTCAACAACAGCCCAGGTAAATCTTCTCGATATAAACAGCCAGCCAACCGAAACCAATGTTCCGATGACATTTATTGACAAGTTTTCGGGAGCCATAAAATATAATTACGTGCATACTTTAAATCACAGGGGAAACCCGGACACGCTTCAGCTTGATCCTTTAATAATTTATAAACTGATTGTGCACACGATACCTCCTGTAACTGCCGACAGTATCACCCTTATTCCCGGAAAACATAAAGTGATTCCTGTTGATGCGCCGCAGGGAAATCTTGTTATAAAACTTGAATCTTACAATCAGAACAAACCCATCTATACTATTGTTAGAAAATTCAAGGAAATGGAAACGCTGAATCTGCAGGAGGCCACTAAATCTGAAAAATATATTGTAGGCAGGTATGATCTGGAAATTCTTACCCTTCCCAGGTTAATAATAGATGATGTGGATATTAAACAAAGTTACACAACTACTGTAGAAATCCCAAAACCCGGTGTTGTAAATTTTCAAATGCCGTCGCCCGGTTATGCCAGTGTTTTTGCTGATAAAGACAATTCCCTTGAATGGATATGCAATTTGAATCAGACCATGAATTCTGAAATGCTGACCATGCTGCCGGGCAGGTATAAAGTTATATACCGTTCAAAAAACACCAAGATGACCACTGCAACTGTAGAAAAACAATTTAAAATTGTTTCAGGTACCACCATCACCGTAAATTTACAATAAAATGAAAAAAATATCTTCATCGGGCAACAAAGACACACGCTCCGGTTTTGGGGCAGGGCTGTATGAACTGGGCAAAAAAAATCCGAATGTTGTCGCATTATGTGCTGATCTCACAGTATCCTTAAAAATGGATGCTTTTGCAAAAGAATTTCCCGAACGCTTCATCCAGACAGGAATAGCCGAAGCAAATATGATAGGAATAGCCGCCGGGTTTACAGTAGGTGGTAAAATTCCTTTTGCAGGAACCTTTGCCAACTTTGCAACCGGAAGAGTATATGACCAGATACGCCAGTGCGTGGCTTATTCCAATAAAAATGTAAAAATATGCGCTTCTCATGCCGGACTGACACTTGGCGAAGACGGAGCCACGCACCAGATCATGGAAGATATCGGGCTGATGAAAATGCTTCCGAATATGACGGTGATCAACCCCTGCGATTACAACCAGACAAAGGCTGCAACCCTTGCCATTGCCAATTATAACGGCCCGGTTTACCTAAGATTCGGACGTCCGGCAGTTCCGAATTTTACTCCCGAAAACCAGATTTTTGAAATCGGGAAGGCAATTCTTTTGAATGAAGGTACGGATGTTACCATCTTTGCAACGGGCCACCTTGTATGGAAAGCTGTTGAAGCCTGTGAAATCCTAGGATCAAAAGGTATATCTGCTGAAATTATCAATATACATACCATAAAACCTCTTGATGAAACCGCTATCCTGGAATCAGTAAAAAAGACCCGTGCTGTAGTTACGGCAGAAGAACATCTGATGAACGGCGGGCTGGGCGACAGCATCGCGCAACTTCTTGCACGAAAAAATCCCCTGCCGATTGAAATGGTTGCAGTGGATGATAAATTCGGTGAAAGCGGAAAACCTGAAGAACTGCTAACCAAATATAAAATTGATACTGCCGATGTTGTCAGCGCTGCAGAACGGGTAGTAAAACGTAAAGCATAACAGAAAGTTACGGATGACCGACGACAGACGACCGATTACTGTTTACCGATTACCGGTTTTACCTCCTTTACCTGATCACAGTAACAGTTCCAGCCTTCTCATGCGCCTTCCCGTAAATATCTTTTATCCAGATATACCACACGTATGTACCGGATTTCACATATTCGCTTCCATTGTTGAAAGGCTTACCGCTCCATCTCTCTTTAAAGTCTGTTGTTTCAAAAATCAGTTCACCCCAGCGGTCATAAATATACAAATGGTAAAATTTTTCATCAAAGCCTTCTCCCTGCGGGTAAAATTCCCTGTTCACCGGAGAATTCGGATCAAATGCTGTGGGAACATACAAAGTGAATTCGCTCCTGATTTCAATAATTTGAGTTATTGAATCTATACATCCATGTAATGTCCGGACAATAAGCTGTACGTTAAACGAATCCGCATGTTCATAGGTATGTTCCGGATTCTGCAGGCCCGAATACCGGTTATCGCCAAAATTCCATTGCCAGTGTACTATATCATCACCCGATTCATCAAAAAATTTAATGGTTGAATGGAATAAACTTGCAACCCAGGGATCAGCAATAAAATTAGCATTCGGCTTCGGATAAACAATTATATCCTTATTGGCTGAAGCGGTACACCCGTCGGATGTGGTTATCAATAAAGTTACATTATACGTTCCGTCCTGAGTGAATAAATGCGAGGGGTTTCTGTCCATCTGCACATTATTATTAGAATACGGATCATGAAAATTCCACAGATAAGTAATATTAGGCATGGTTCCAATATTATTGAAAAATACTTCTAAGGGTTCGCAACCATATGCCTTATTAACTAATATCGCTACCTGCGGCACAGGTAAAACAATGATGGTTACGCTGTCCTGGTTGCTCGGCGATCCGCAACCATCTATGGCATATACATAATACGTCGTGGTATCAATGGGTGAAACATCCCTGTCTGCAAAAGGAACTGTATCTAAGGGTTGAATATCCGACCAGACATAATTATACGGGCCTCCGTTACCGCCGGTGGGCAGAGCATGCAACGCGGTAGTATTTCCTTTACATACCCTGTTGGTATCTGCATATACATCTATCGTGATCGGAGGGAATACATGTATGATAACTGATACGGTATCTGAAATACAACCTCTGGAATCTACGCCATATACAGGATACATTGTTGTAACGGTCGGGTTCACTACCTGTACCTGGGTATTCTGGGGCAATCCGATCCACTGGAAAGTATAAGGCGGCGTTCCTCCCGATGCGCTTGCGCTGATCGTGGCATTCTGGCCAATACATATCCATCTTTCTCCATCGGCATGTATGGTAATGGGAGATGGTTGTGTAATAATGAATACGGTTTGTATATGACAACCATCATTATCGGTTATAGTAACATTATAAGTTCCGGCTGATAATCCATAGATAACTGCTGAAAGATTTGACACAATTGAATCATTCCCGATAAACGGCGACCATGTATAACTATAGGGCTGAGAGCCTGACTGAACACTTATAAAAGCCAAGCCATCATTTGCTCCGGGACAGGAAATATTTGTTACAGTCAGATTATTCAATACAGGGGGTTGCTGTGAACTAACAACAACCGTTGAATTCGAGGTACAATTATGAGAATCTATAATTTGTAAATGATAAGTTCCTGCCGAAGCATTATAGACTGTATCATTTGTAATATTACCCGGAGTCCAGACATATGAATACGGCGCTGTTCCTCCCTGAACCTGTCCGCTTATATAGGCCATTCCATTGTTTAAACCACAGGTGGTAGGAGCATAATCAGTAACCACAGTAACCAGGTTCGGTTCTGTTATTGCATATGTTGCAGTAACCGTACAGTTCAAATCATTATAATCGGAAACAATAACTGTATAGCTGCCAGGTTGAAGCGGAGCAGCAACAGAATTGGAACTCACATTAGGGAACCAGTTATAAACATAACCTGTGCCGCCGGAAACATTTAATAGTATCTGTCCATTATGAGCGCCATTACAAGTGACATCAGTAACAGTTGCATCAATATGTATGGAATCTGGCTGTGTGATGGTAATATTACATATGCTGGTACAGCTATGTGCATCCATTGCAGTTACAGTATAAACTCCCGCACAAAGAGCTGTTGCCGTACCGCCAACCGAACTATTAGACCATGTAAAAATATATGGTTGAACTCCTCCGTTTGCCATGGCGGTTGCGTTTCCATTGCAAGCGCCATAACAGGATACATCGGTATGATTTGTTACTGCTGATTGTAAAACCGAAGGTTGAGTTACAGTACGGTTTGTAGAGGTAGCACATAAATTGGCATCTGTTACTATCACGGAATAGGTTCCGGGACATAAATTACTAGCCAGGGAGCCGGTCTGCTGAGGATTAGTGGTCCATGTGATAGTATTTGTTGTAGTACTGCTCGTATAATAAACCTGAAGAGAGCCATCACAATATCCGTTACAGGATACATTATCAACATGAATGCTGTCAATTACGGGCCCTGCAGCATTACTTATATTAATCAGCAAAGAATCACGGCAACCGTTCTGGTCAATAACTGTAACCGTATAAGAACCTGCAAGCAGATTATTTGCCGCACAGGAATTACTGTTAACACCAACCGGCCAGTGATACGAAAAATTCCATGTACCGCCAATCACAGATATAGTTGCCGAGCCGTTAGCCTGACCACAAGTAGCCGTATCTGTATTTACCATGAGTATGCCTAAAAGGTCATGTCCTATCACAGTGTCTATAGCAGATGCTGTACAGTTATTAAAATCTGTTACAGTTAATGAAAACACTCCCGGGCACAGGCTGTCTGCTGTAGAATGCGTATCAAAATTCGACCACAGGTAGGTATATGGCGGCTGGCCGCCTAAAACATTGGGAACAACGTAGCCGTTACATAAACCCCAGCAGGTTTCTTCATGCGCCGTTAATGATAAATTTAACAAAGGCGGCTGGCTGATTATAAAACAGGTATCTTTCGAACAACTATTATTATCTGAAACAGTTACACAATAGGTACCGTACGATATATTTATCAGGTTCTGGGTTGTTGCACCATTGCTCCATGCATAAGAATACCCGGGAGTACCTCCTGTAACGCTTAATATAATTCTACCGGTATACTCGCCAAAACATTTTACATGTTGAAGATCTACAAGCGAAATATTAAGAGGAGGAGGAGAAGTAACAGTTGCATTGGCTGTAGTTGTGCAATTATAGCTGTCTGAAACAGTTACTGTATAGGTACCCGGACATAGCGCTACAGCTTGTTGTGTCGTCTGATTATTAGCATTAGCGCTCCATGTAAATCCATAAGGTGGTGTTCCTCCATTTGGGTTTGCTGTTGCAGTTCCATTACAAACCCCATTGCAGATTAATGCTGAAGAAGATGTTGTTGCTGCTATGAATGGAGGTTGATTTATAGTAACCGTCTGCATCCTGATGCATGCATTTGCATCCGTGATTACCACAGTATATGACCCTGCACATAAACCGGTAACAGTATCATTTGTTGAACTGGGACTTGTATTCCATAAAAATGTATACGGAGGTGTGCCGCCAAAAGGAACAACATTCGCAGATCCGTTACACTGACCGTTGCATTGTACATCATGTGTGTTAATATTCATCGTAAGGACTGCAGGTTCAGTTATTGTTACACTTGCATTAACGGTACAGTTTGTATTAATATCTGTAACGGTTACGCTGTAAATTCCAGGGCCTAAATTGGTGGCTGTTTGCGTCATCTGAGCCGGAGTGGTATTCCAAAGATAAGAAAATGATAACGTGCCTCCATTTCCTGTAACTGTTGCAAATCCGTCGTTAGCGCCAAAACATTGTACATTCTGAGAAGCAGTGATACTTGCTGTAGGTCCGGAAATATTGTTGATCTGGATGGTAGCATTAGACGTGCATAAATTGGCATCAGTAACGGTTACAGCAAAAGTCCCTGAAGGTTTTCCGGATAAATCCTGAGTTGCTTCGCCTGAAGACCAATGATACAGGTATGGGGCAGAACCGCCTGAAACAGTTAAATCAATGGCTCCGTCAGATTGGTTACAATGCGCATTGGTTACAACGTTTGTAAGCACAATCTGTGCAGGTTGTGTAACGGTTGTGGTAAACGATTGCATACAACTATAAGAGTCAATGATTGACACGGTATAGACTCCAGCACATAACCCGGTAATCGAAGGTATTGTCTGAAAATTACTCCACTGGTAAGTATATGGTGAGGTACCTCCACTCGGGTTGGCAGATAAGGAACCATTGCACTGGCCAAAACAAGTAGTATTTGATTGATTAAATGTATTTGTTATAGCTGCCGGTTGAATAATCGTCACACTCGATGTAGCAACACAATTATTTGCATCCGTAACACTCACGGTATAGGTTCCAGGGCCCAAATTTGAAGCGGTTACCGTAGTCTGAGCCGGAACAGTATTCCATAGATATGTGAATGGCGCCAAGCCTCCGCCCATGGAAACTGTGGCTAATCCGTTTGCCAGTCCGTTACAGGTTACATTTGTAAAAGCTGATATGGTTGACGAACCTCCCGGAATATCTGTAATGGTTACTGTTGCTGTGGCAGTACAATTATTATTATCTGTTACAGTTACCGTATAGGAGCCAGCTAATAAACCGTTTACCATAGGCTGATTTAAAGGAGGCGTACCTCCCGACCATTGATATGTATAGCCTGTTGTACCTCCGACAGCGGCTACACTAGCAGTCCCATCCGCCTGGCCGCAATGTGCGTTGGTTTTATTTGTGGTTAACGATAAGGCAGCAGGTTGGGTAATCGCAACCGTAGTGTTGGCAGTGCAACCATTTGCATCAGTTACTGTAACGCTATATGTTCCTGCCGTTAAATTTAAAGCAGTTAATGATGCCTGTGAAGGTATTGTATTCCAGACTCCGGTATAAGGACCCGTTCCTCCTATTCCGGTAGCAGTTGCTGAGCCGTTATTTCCTCCATTGCAGCTTACATTCGAACTTGAACTGATACTGGCAGTCATTGCAGGAGGTTGAGTAATCGTAAAGCTAGCCGTGGCCTGGCAATTGTTGCCATCTTGTACGGTTACCGAATACGTACCGGCACATAAATTCGGTACTACCACATTAAGAGAAGCCGTTGTGGTAGTATAACCGCTCGGAGCTGATACAGTATAAATGTAACTCGGAATCCCGCCTGTAGATTCTAAACTTGCCGTTCCATTGCAGAGTCCGTTGCATGTTATATTTGTAGTACTCTTTACGGCTATGGCCACTCCCGGGAGATTGCTTATTGTTCCTGAAGCGGTAGTTGTGCAGTTGTTATTATCGGTTACGGTTACGGTATATGTACCCGGAGGAAGGGCTGTAGCTATTTGTGTTGTCTGAACAGGCGCAGAATTCCATGAATAGGTATACGGACTTATACCTCCGTTCGGATTCGCCTGTATGCTTCCGGTAGCCAGTCCGCAATTAGCGCCTACAGGGCTTGTGGTTGCTGTCAGCGCAGCCGGTTGTGTGATCGTTACGCTGGCTGTAGCGGTGCAACCGTTATTGTCTGTTACAGTAATAGTATGCGTCCCTGAACTCAATCCATTTACCGATAACTGGTTCAAAGGAGGCGTTCCTGCATCCCATTGATATACGAATGGGGCAGCTCCACCAACCGGAGCTGAAGCAGTCGCGCTTCCTGTAGATTGTCCATTACAATTAATATTTGTGCTTGAGGCTATACTTATTGTCGGGCCTCCCGTGCTTCCTACATTGGCTGTTCCTGTTTTTGTACAACCATTCGCTGTAACAGTTACCGTATATGCACCTGCTGCAAGACCGGTAGCAGTCTGGCCTGTTTGAGGAGGCGCTGTACTCCATACATAAGTAATAGGCGGATTGCCATTTGTAACATTGACGGTTGCCGTTCCGGTAGGATTTCCGCAGGCAGCATTCGTTGTGGACATGGTTAATATTATATCGCTGGGCTGCCCGATTGTTACGCTGGCTGTTTGCTGGCATGTGGGCGCGCTTGCATCCGTTACCGTTACAGTATAATTCCCCACACATAAAGCGGAGGTGCCGGGTGAAGAAGGAGTTGAGCCGCCGCTCCAGTTATAGGTATAAGATCCGGAGCCTCCCGAAGCTGTTACATTCGCTGTACCATTACATAAACCGTAACAGGTAGCATCCGTTCTGGTTGTAACTAATATGAGAGGAGCAGGTTGAGTGATGGTAACAGTTTGTGTACCCTGACAATTATCAGAATTGGTAACTGTTACCGTATAAGTGCCGGCGCATAAATTTGTTATTGCCTGTGTGGTTGGGCCGGTTGACCAAACATACGTAAAACTGCTCCCTCCTGTGGGATTTGCTGTAGCCACTCCCGTACAACTACCGCTGCAGGCTATATTTGTCACATTTACATTCGGTGCCGGGTTCGGATAAACGGTTATCACCATCGTTTGGGTCGCATTACAGGTTCCCTGTGTTATGGTATGAGTAACCGTATAGGTTCCGGCTGCGCTCCATGTGATACCTATTGGATTATTTTGTGTGGACGTTGAAGGAGTGCCGCTTGGGAAGGTCCATGAATAGGTTGGCGCTGGTATGCCTCCGGAAGTTCCTGTATTTGTAAAATTATAGGCCGTACCTCCAACACAATGATTCCCATTATATGTAAATGTTGCCGTTACACTTCCTGTAGTAGTTATCGTTGTTGTAGCAGTTGCCGTACAACCTGTAGAAGAAGTAGCAGTAACAGTATAAGTACCGGGCGCCAGATTTGAAAATGTATATGGAGAAGCCTGATTAGTAGCATTGGTTTGTCCGGTACATGCAAATGTATAGTTAGGGGTACCATTAGAAACAGCACATGAAATACTTCCATTCGAAGATCCACAGGTTGCAGCAGCAGGGGTTAAGGAAACTGTCATCAAGGGCGGATTGGTTAATGTAACAGATGTGGTATTTGAACATCCATTTGAACTTGTAACGGTTACTGTATATGTTCCGGCAGAAAGGCCTGTTGCAGTTGCAGTTGTTTGAACCGGGGGTGGATCATTCCATACATACGTATAAGGAGCAGCGCCACCTGAAACTGTAACCGTGGCAGTTCCATTGCTACCCCCGTTGCAAGACGGATTTGTTGAAGAAGGAGTTAATGTGAGCCCGGGTGTAACGGTTATTGTAACAGATACAGTGTTTGTTCCGGGGCATAAAGGATTACCGCCTGTCACAGAACAGGTATAAGTTGTTGTAGTTGTTGGCGTGGCAACAGGATTTGCAATATTTGGATTACTCAGGCCTGTGGTAGGTGTCCAGGAATAGGCAGTACCCCCGCTGGCCAGAAGATTTGCTGATTGCCCTAAACACATAGAATACGTTGAAGTTCCGGATTGTGTGACAATAGCATTAGCTTGCCAAATTCCAGATGCAGCAGAAATTGTATAATCGCAATCATCGCCGGCAAAACCATCAATCATCAATAAATAATCATTTCCAACTGTGAGGCCTGTAGCAGTAACAGTACCGTTGGTTTCAATCGCAGGGTTCCAGCAATTAGAATGCGAAGTAAAAGCATTGCAGTTATTCGTTTCGTATATTTCCATCTGTATTCCATCGCCCCAGGTGCAATTACATACATAAATATTTAATGTGGCAGATGTAGCGCTTGCAGTAAAAGAAAGCCATGAATTATTTTCTACAGAACCGCAGAAACCAGCCGGTATATCGCCTGCAGTATATGAGGTGCTTGTATTTCCGCAATAACCTTCAAACTCACATATAGGAGTCGGAGTGTTACAATTATCATTAGCAGGCGGGGACGTGGAGCATGAAGGTGCACCAGGGCAAGAACCACCGCCGCCACCGCCACATGAAGTACAGGCCCACTGCAATGTCATACATGTAGAATTCGTCACGCAGTTGTATTGACTGACTAAAACTGAAACCGTACCTGTAAAAGTTGCCGTCCATGTAATGGTTGATTGCAGGCTGCAACCGTCATCATTATATACAAGATCAGTACCTGAACACCCTGTTCCCTGCTGTAAAGTCAACTGAGTATCAAAATCAGTGTCTCCACACGTCTGCCAGTTATAGGTTTGTCCGGCGGTAACATTGCATACTGCATATTCGCCGCCATACATACAAGTGCTGATTGTAGTCATTGTTGCAGAGGTAGTGGACTGGGTAGCGGATGGGTATTGAGCATTACAATTATTGCATTGTCCAAAAATCTGGTTATAGCAGAAGAAATAAACTCCTATGAAATAAAACAAGAAAAGTAAAATTTTTTTCATCGTCAATTTTTATTTAATTAATTTATCTTTTGCTTCTTTTTCTTTCTTTTGTTCATCTGTTATCTCAGATTTTTTTTGCAAGGCATTATATTTTTCAGGATTTTTCTTTACCCATATTTCTTTAGCTTTGGTATAAACGACATCATCTCTTGTTGCAAAGGTTGTCTTTATATGATTCGGGATATTATCACTAACAGATTTGGTAATTTTGGCATATAAATTAAGAAAAGTTTCATCATTAAAAATAGCGGAATTGATATCAACTATTTCAAACCCTATTTCATTAATTTTCCGGACAGATTGTTTTAAATCATAGTTTTTATCTGCAATCACATAGACAATGCCATCGGATAAGCTTGTATAACAAAACACCACATCAGGCAAGCGATGCAGCGTATTACAGATATATTTTGCCTTTTCCGGGTTTTCGATACCTTTAACAGCTATTTGAGAAATCAGGCAGTCATCGAAATTTATTTTAAAAGAATTGTTTTGCGCAAACACCGGTTTTATCATGCAAAGAAGAAGAACCCATACTATATTTTTCATATCAACTTTTATTTTTACAATTTAAAAAATAATCCTTACAAAATGAAAATTATATAAATTTTATTTTGTAAGAATACTTGTGAAAATTTGTGAATTATTTTATGTAAAAATACTTGTTTTTTTGATATAATAAAACTAATTCAATTCTAAAAAATCAAAATACATTAAATAGCTATTTTACATAAATCGAACCCACCTTCTTTTCGGTATTGCCATATTTATCTGTTATAACCGCTTCATATGCATAGACGCCGGGTTCCACCATCTGATCGGTACCTTTGATTTTCCCATTCCATTTTTCGTTGATATCTTTGGTTTCGAACACTAATTTGCCATTACGGTTGTATATAGCCATAGAGAACCGGTAATCGGATAAATTATCGCCGATAGGCCCAAACAGGCCGTTGCGCACATCGTTCGGCACAATGGCATCAGGGAAATTTATTTTATGCTTAATATTAACCCGCACATCTTTATTAACCATATCAGTGCAGTTGTTCGCTGCTGTAGCGATAAGCGTTACCGTGTACTTCCCGTTTTTATTATACATCAGTTTCGGACTTTCGTCGCCGGATTCTTCGCCATTTCCGAACTGCCATTTCACAGTGGCTGCATTCAACGATTTGTTAATAAATGTATAGGTATTATCATTCACTTCATAGCTGAAATCAACTTTTGGCGATTGCTTTATGAGAATAGCCTGGTTTAATGTATAATTACCGGATAGTTTTGCTTTAGTATATTTGACAGTGAGCGTCGGATTAACCGTTCCATCTTCGTCGTAAATATGAACCGGACTCATCTGGGCAGATGTCTCGCCATCGCCAAAATTCCAGATATAAAGAACCGTGTCGCACTTGAGGTTTGGGGTAAAACAAACTTTTAACGGTGTGCAACCCCCGTCAACATCCACTGCAAATGTAGCATCAGGAACCGGAGTGATACCCGTACATCCGGGTATAATGGTAATATTATTCTTGTCCTTGATATCAACGGCATTATTGTCTTTTGCCTGCTTGTTTTCTTTTACCTGCACCTGCTGTTGATTTTTCTGCGATTGGGTATTCATATCATTTACCACAGGTTGAAGATTGCTAACTTGTGAATTATTCTGAGTTTCGACTTTACTATTATAATTGGTAACATGGGTATTCCCCTTGTTTTCTTTCTTATCAGAGATAATCGTCTGAGGTTGCGTGTTGTTGTCAACCACAATATTTTTATTATTTACAATTTGGTTATGGGCAGATTTTTCTGTCTTGTCTGAATTCTTCAGAATATATAAAGTACTGACTATTGCGACAAGAGAGATACCAACTATTGCGACAATTTTAACCAATGATCCCGACATATTGCCGGAAAAACCGGAATTTCCTGCAGGCAAGTCTTTTTCGAGCCTGACCCAGCCGCTATGATTATAATTCATCTCATAGCTTTCGAGCTTATCTTTGATTAAGCTTTCCAGGTTTTTATTCTTTGATTCCATTACTATAATTTTTAAACATTTCTCTTAATTTCATTTTGGCCTTGGCAAGGTTTGACTTTGATGAGCCGATACTTATATTCAATGTTTCGGCTATCTCTTTATGCGAATAATCTTCAATAACATACATGTTGAAAACGGTCCTGTAAGCAGGAGTGAGATTTTGTACAAGTTTTAAAATCACATCGGCCTGAATTTCCCGGTACTGCTCAATTTCAGCCTCATCTTCCTCTTTTAAAGTATCTGATAAATTGATGAGATGCGATTCTTCCTGATAAATAAACATGGCTTCTTTTTTCTTGCGTACAAAATCGATCGTATTATTAACAATTATCCGCCTTATCCAACCTTCCAAAGAACCTTCGTTTTTGAAGCTGCCTAATTTGGCAAACACCTTGAGAAACCCGTCGTGTAAAAAATCCTGCGCCTCGTCCCTGCCTGAAGCGTATCTCATGCAAACCACCAGCATTTTTCCGTAAAAAGCCTGATACAACTGCTGCTGGCTTTTCCGATCACCCCTGATACAAGCTTCAATAAGTTTTTCAACATCATCCCTGTTCGCCAGATTCATATTTTGGTTTCGCTTCAATGGTTAGACGTAATAATAATAAGCGGGTTGCCTGTGAGGCAGTTTAAAGTTTAAAGTTTTAAGTTTAAAAGTTACGGTTAAAATCGTTATCCTAATTAATTATAAGCTGATGGCATACATTCATACGATTTAATGTTGCTGGTTGCTGGTTACACATTTCGACAAGCTCAATGTGCCAGGTTGTTGATTGCTCAAGCATCATCATGCACTAATAATTGTCTTATAGCACTCTGCAAGTATGTCTTTAGCCCTTTCCTGTGTTGCAGCCTCGGCATAGGTTCTTAAAACCGGTTCTGTACCCGAAGGGCGGATCATCACCCACTCATTTTCATTAAAGAAAAATTTATAGCCGTCGAAATAATCGTATTTTTCCACTTTATATTTTCCAAAGCCGGTATATTCTTTTTTCTCGCATTTTGCAATGATAGCCTGTTTAAGGGATTCGTTTATTTTCAGATCGGATCGCTCAAATGCAAAAGAGCCGGTGATGGCATAGACTTCGCTGATGAGTTCATTAAGCGTTTTCCCTGTTTCGACCATAAACTGCCAGATCGTGAGCCCCATCCAGATGCCATCGCGTTCAGGGATATGAGTTTTTATGGCAATACCGCCGGATTCTTCGCCTCCTACGAGCACATCTTCCTTCAGCATTATCCGGCAAATATCTTTAAAGCCTATCCTTACGCGCTGAACTTCCAGACCATAATGCCTGCATAGCTTTTCAACTTTAACTGTTGAAGAAAATCCGGTAACCACTTTGCCCGTCATTTTTTTATACTTTGACAAGCAGTGTATGAGAATAAGGATAATATGGTGGGAATCCATATAATTCCCGTTCCGGTCGTAAAGAGCGATACGGTCTGCATCGCCATCAATGGCAAGCCCGCAGTCAATATTTCCGGCTCCTTTAATATGCTTTGAAAACTCCTGCAGATTCTTGTGCAAAGGTTCCGGGGGTATCCATTTAAACGTAGGATTATGCTCGCAATGCAGCAAGTCAATATCGGGGAAAAGCGTTCTCATCACATTCTGGCCTGAGCCAAACATGGCATCGAAAGCAAAGCGGAATTTCGATTTCCGGATTTTCTCTATATCAAAATTCGCCAGCACATGGTCAATATACATTTTTTCGAGATCGACCATTTCAACCATTCCTTTATTGATGAAATCGGGCAACTTTATAGAATCTAAATCTATTTCGCCGATATCCGGAATCAATTTTTCAACTTCCCTTAAATACTCTTCGGCCAACGGGCCACCGTGAGAACCTTTCAGCTTATACCCGCTGTAATCCGGAGGATTGTGGCTTGCCGTGATAACAACGCCAATATCTGCTTTCAGCTTCAAAGCGCTCAGCGAAACTGCCGGCGTTGAAACAAAGCCTTCAGGTAAATAAACCTTAATGCCTTTTGAAGCAAAAACCTTAGCCACGGTTTCGGTAAACAGTTTCCCCTGAAACCGGCAATCGTGTCCCAAGACAGCACTTGGAGATTTGTAATTTTTCAACAACCATGCCGCTGTTGCCAGAGAAACGCGCGCCACATTATCCACTGTAAATTCTTTGGCTATTACCGCTCTCCAGCCATCTGTTCCGAATTTTATTTTTACTATATTCATTATGAATTATCTTATTTTTTAATATTGTTCCGGTTCAGTGCATTTTGATACTTCCGTGCATTAATGGCATGTTGCGCATAGGTTTCGGAAAAATTATGATAGCCTGAAAAATCGTCTTTTGCACAGAAGTAAATATAATTATTTTTATCGTAATCAAGCACTGCATCGATAGAGGAAATAGAAGGAATACATATAGGGCCGGGAGGCAAGCCCAAATGGATATATGTATTATACGGAGAGTTTATTTCCAGGTGCTTTTTCAAAACCCGTTTTACGGTAAAATCGCCGGTTGCAAAAATAATTGTTGGATCAGCCTGGAGAAACATATCTTTTCTGAGCCGGTTGATATACACTCCTGCAATAACCGGTTTCTCGTCTTTTTTCTTCGACTCCATCTCGATGATCGAGGCAAGCGTGGTGGCTTCAACAGGAGTAAAATTCAATTCTTCCAATTTTTCTTTTCTATTCTCATTCCAGAATTTCCGGTACTCTTTGTACATCCTCTCAAAAAATTGTTCGGCGGAAGTATTCCAGTTTAATTTATAGGTGTTTGCAATAAACATTGACATCAATGTTCTCGAATCAAAGCCGAATTTTGAAATATATTCTTTATCTTTTAAAAGGTCTATGATTTTTGCCGAATCGGCTTCCAATACATGTCCGAACATAGAGGCAATATCCTGCAGCGAACGGGCCATATCTGTTGTAACCACTACGGGCGATTGCTTCCCGGAGCGAAGAAGGTTAATTATTTCATTATTGCTCATCTTTTTCTTAAGCAGGTAACGCCCCGGATATACATGATTCTTATAATTCTTTCGTTCGGCCAGCCACTCAAAAACACTGCGGTTGGCGATATAATTTTTTTCGTACAGCGAGTTCATTACATCTTCCATCTTCCACCCGGTATGCACATAAAAAAAAGCGGTTTCTTTACCTTTCAAAATCACGTGCGGTTGATAAACCGCATCATAAATTTGGTAAGACGAATACCCGCCAATCAGCATTACGAATACGATTAATGCAATGATAACCTTAAATATTAAACTGAGTTTTCTCTTACCTGTCTTAGCCATCGCCGTTATAATTATTAAAACCGTTTTATAGTTTTATGAACGGTTGCGCAAAAGTTTTCAAAATTAATATTTTTAAAGAATCAGCCTGTATTTTATGTAAGAAATTTATCATATTATTGCAGTTGTTTTTGAATAAAGTTTCCGGGCTTTGGCAATAAAAAAATACATATTGATACCTGCCGTTGTGCTGATTGCTTTTTCATGCAGTAAAGAAAACAGATGGGACTGCCTGAAAAGAACGGGGAAGATCGTTACCGAGGAACGGGTATTAAACAATTTCACAGATATTGAAATCATGAATAAATTCACCATTGAAATCATAGAAGACTCCGTTAATAAAGCAATCATTAAAGGCGGCGAGAATCTGCTTCCTCTTGTAAAATCTGATGTTTCCGAAAACAAATTAGTATTAAAAAACAATAACCGGTGCAACTGGGCAAGGAGCTATTCAAAAGATATAAAGATCGAACTTCATGTAAAAAAAATAAATAACATTTATGTGAATGATCTTTGTGATATAACTTCTGCAAATAAGCTTCACACCGAGACCATGTATATAGAAGTCAACAAAAATATGGTGTCTCATATTGATCTGTCAATTAACTGCACTAATTTTTTGTTTAAACAGTTTTCAGGTACAGGCACATATACATTTAAAGGTGTTGCAGACTCCTCCTATTATTTTTTCAAAGGAACCGGGTATATTTATTCGAACGGCCTGCAATGCAACACTACGCACATAGTAAATCAATCCACAGGAGATATACATGTGGTTGCCGCGCATAAACTTTTTGTTGAATACACAGGAAAGGGCGATGTGTATTATTCAGGAAATCCACAGGAGATAGTATTCGATCCTTCCAAAAGCGCCGGAAATATTATTAAAGAATAATGGGTGAATATTAATCTCACGTTGCACGGGCTACGGAACCGCCTTTAATCCGTCAAAATTAAGTCTTAAAATTCCGGCTTTGCAAATACTGCAAACCAATGGAAAAAACGCACTGAGTATTCATGCGTTCGCTCTGAATGTTTTCTTAACTGCGTTGTATATTTTTGCATCCGTACCGAATGTTCTCGTGTCCGCTTTTATTATTTTCGTATCCGTTTATTTTATCACAACAAATTTTTTAATTGTTATATTTTCTTTCCCGGAAATTTTACAATAATACATACCATGTGCAAGGTCGGAAATATCAATGTGTGTTAGTATATTGTTAATATCTGCATATTTTAAAATTCTGCCGTTTATATCACAAATTGTAACCGTTGATATATTACTTATAAGTGATGTTTTAATGAATAATTTATCACAGGCAGGGTTTGGATACAGATTAAAATCATTCTGGTTATTTAACAGGGTTACATCAGAGCAGTTATCAACAAAAACCGTAACAGGCGCCCGCGGGCTGTTACATGTGGGAGTTGAGACTTCCCAGTCATAAAAATAATAATAGTATTTCGGGTTACCGGCGCTGTTACCGGTGATACTTATCATTCCGGGTATTTCATAAGGGTAAGGCAGATCGGGCGACGACTGGCTTCCGTTTCTGAAAAGATTGCAGTCCGGGGGACTGATAGCAAGGCGGAAGTTTGTTCCGGCGGCAACTGAAAAATTAAGCGTTACACGGCTTTCTCCGGCAGGTATATTTGCTGTTAACGACTGAATAACGCTCCCTGTGCTGTTTTGAAGCTGAATGGTCCTGTTGCCTGCATCGCTGGCATATACTTTTACGGATTTAATAATCAAAGCGGTAGAGCAATCGAAAATAAGGTAATGAGGTGATGTACTGGTGTAGTAACCGCCAGCGCCGGAATTATCGGTTTTCCCGGCATAGTGCGACGAATCGCTGAATTCGCTTTCCACATAATAGGTCGTTGTCTGGGTAAGCGCAGGCGTGGTAAAAGTATCGCCTGTAAAAAGAATGTTCGATGCGGTAAGGCTGTCGTACCAGTTGATGGTTCCGGTTCCTGTCGCATATAGAACAGCGCTTTGGTTTGTGCAGACCGTGTCATTTGAAACAGCGGGAGCTACAGGCATATTGATATTAATATAATTTGTTTTGGTAATTGTATCGGAACCAAAGGTATTGGATGCAATTAAGGATACTGAATACATGCCGTTGCCATTATACTGATGAACCGGGTTGTTCCATGTAGAGGTGTAGCCATCGCCGAAATCCCATATCCAGCCGGTGGGGGCATTTGACGACATATCCGAGAATTGTATTATTCCGGTACATGAAGTGGTGACATTGGCATTAAAATTTGCAACAGGAGCAGAGTTTGGCGTAGAACATTGCCAGTCAAGTTCAAATCCCGGTTTGGTGAGCCCCTGGTCTGTGGTTTGCCTGAGAGTAATGGAACCGCCTGTGGAATTAATTATTCCTCCATTGGGTAAAGCGGTACCGTCAAACTGGCCGATGAGAGCGCTTGACGTATTGGGTCCATCGTAAATATACAGGTAATCATAATTTATTTCAAAATCAAATGAGATAAAATTCAGCGTGATGCTGGAAGCGCCCGGCGGAGCAATGGTCACCGTTACATCCGTATTGTCCTGGTAATTTTGCTGCCCGCCGCTGTCAAAGAGCTTTCCCATGCAATACGTAACGGTTGAACTGCCGGATTGCGGCATGATTACAATACAGGGATTGGCGGGGCTTATGCTGATATATGCTGTTTTTACAAGAGTATCCGATCCGCATGATCCGCCGCTTACATATAAAGAAACATCAAAATTTCCTTGCGTGTTATAAGTATGAGCGGGGTTTGTTTGCGTGCTTGTATTCCCATCTCCAAAATTCCAGATGAATACAGAACCGTTTGAACTCAGATTCTGAAACTGAACCGAGGCAGGAGCTGAACACAACGCGGTGAAATCAGCGGTAAAGTCGCTGACTACATTTGGAACATATAAACTGCCAATTCCTACAGCATACCATGCATTGGTCACAACTTCCACTTCGGATGTGCAGGGCCCGAAAATGTCAATGGCAGCCTGAATGGAATAATATCTTGCATCAGCATATGTGGAAGAAGGAGTGAGATAAACCGTGAGAGTCCGGAATGCAACCAATGCCGCTGAATCAATGGTGATTCCTGTTACCGAATAAGAATTACCAAGATCGTTAGCGCCGCTCCCTCCAATGGAAATAAGATAAAACCAATGACTCAGCACCGTTGAATTGTGATGCACTTCCTGGTTCGGATCCCAGTCTTGTCCCTGGTATGTGTCGGGATACCCCATTGAGGCTGGATCGGATAAAGAGCGGAAAGTTTCTCCGATGTCTTCACCCAGGGTCCAGTTTGCTAAAGAAGGTTTTGCATAAAATTCTATACAGGTTCCGAATATATCGCTATACCCTTCGCTCAATGCCCCGGATTCTTCGGCATATGTGAGGTTAGCTGTGAAATTTGTTACGCCATGCGTGATTTCATGCCCGCAGATGTCAACCGTAGTAAGTGGGGAATAGTTTTGATTTCCATCGCCGTAAGTCATGCACTCCCCATCCCAGAAAGCGTTACTATAACCAGAATCATAATGCACATAACTAATAAGCGTAAATCCATTATTATCAATACTATTCCTTCCGTGCCTTAAAAAGTAGTAATCATACGTTTTTTCAGTTGCCCAATGTGCATCAGTTGCAACTTCATCCTGATCCGTATTGACATTATTCCAGTAATTATCCGCATCGGTAAAGTCTAAAGCCGCCTGGTAATCGGTTCCCGTATTCATATCGTAAGTTTCGATTCCGTTTCCTCTGCCGGTTTCCCTCAATCGGAAACTTCCGCTGTAACTATCGGTAGTTATCATCTGGGTACCGCTGTATTTTGTAACTGCTGTGCCTGTAACATCAGTCGTCTGTATCCGATTGTTTTCAAAGAGTTTTATACCTGTAACAGCGTCAATATAAACATCGGCTTTTTTCAATGGCTTAGGTGTATAAATGTTGAATTTATAGGCTAATCTCAAACCCGAATTTTTTGTCGGGAAAATAACCAGAGATCCTTTCGGATAATAAGTTGCAGCAGGAAAATTTTCAAGAGCTTTTGCAAGCGCCGTATTCTCATCTAATGCAGGAATGATATTTGTATTTAACGGTTCCTTTAAATCGCCATTGAAAGAACAGACTTTTCCGTTTTTTGTATGAGCTATAACCATGGAAAATTCAACAGGAATATTTTTATAATTAATCTGATATCTGTAATGAATGAATCCTGACCGGTCTGTTTCTTTATTGATAAGCGAAATATTGATATCATCACTGTTTTTGTACAATTGTTTTATCCAAAAAGAAAAACCGCTGATGTTTATCTCGGAGCCTTTTCTGAATTTAACAAAACCGGGTAAGGCTGAATTATCGTTTATCCTTATAAGTTCCGCTCCCTGTATTTTTTGAGAGGCAGCGCTTCCCTGCAATACCTTTTCTTTTGAAAAAGACAGCAAGGCAAATAATATGAAAAGTGAAGTAAGAGTATATTTTTTCATAAATAAGAGATTAAAATTAATTTAATATTTTGTAAATATAGTTAATAAGACGTAACTTTTCAGGTATTGGTTGTAATGCTGTTGAAAACATCAGATAAAAATGTTAACAGGTATTATAGTATAGTTTCCGTACTATGGCGGATTAAGGTTAATCTGGGAGAAGAAAAAATATGTTTTTCAGTTAAACAATCACAAATAAATCTCTTTTCCCGCCGCCATCAGGGTATTTTTCAATAATGCAGCACGGGTCATGGGGCCCACTCCTCCGGGAACCGGCGTGATAAAGCTGCATCTGGGAGCAACCTCGTCAAATTTAACATCGCCGGTGAGCTTCCATCCGGATTTTGTTTTATCAGATTTTATTCGTGTTATACCCACATCAATCACAACAGCGCCTTCTTTGACCATATCGGCAGTTACAAATTCTACGCTTCCCATGGCGGCAATGATGATATCGGCATTTCTGCAAATTTCGCGGATGTTTTTTGTCTTGCTGTGGCAAACCGTAACGGTGCAATTACCGGGATACGCTTTTCTGCTCATCAGCAGATTCATGGGTGTTCCTACAATATTGCTTCTTCCCAAGATTACACAATTTCTTCCTTCGGTTTCGATATGATATCTTTTGATAAGTTCAGTGATTCCAAAGGGTGTAGCCGGAATAAATGAAGGGAGGCTCAATACTAACCGGCCCATATTTACCGGGTGAAACCCGTCAACATCTTTTTTAAAATGAATGGTTTCTATTACTTTTTGTTCTGAAATATGTTTTGGAAGCGGTAATTGAACGATTAATCCATCAATATCGCCGTCATTATTTATTTCAACAATTTTATCAAGCAGTTCTTTCTCTGTAATAGTATCTTCGTATCTGACAAGGGTTGATAAAAACCCCACCTGTTCGCAGTCTTTGACTTTATTACTCACATATGTTTCGCTTGCTCCGTCGTTGCCGACAAGTATCGCTGCAAGATGCGGAGTTTTCCCGCCATTTGCTTTGAATTCTTCTACTTCTTTTGCTATTTCTAACTTTATCTCAGCAGAAATTTTATTTCCATCAATCAGTTGCATACTTTATATATTAAATTAAAATTCAAAATTCCAAGTCCCAAGTGCCAAGTCCCAAATCCCAAATCCCAAATCAGTCTATCTCAATATTTTTCTTGCAAAAGCTACCGTGAAATAGGCCATCATGAAGGTTCCGAAGAAAGGTTCTATTCCTGCTACAATTTTACCGGCTCCGATCAATGGATAAATATCGCCATAGCCTACTGTGAAAAAAGTAATAGAACTGTAATAAAAAGTAGTCCCTAAGCGCTCAAGTTCGCTTATCGGTTGGTTCGGATAATTATAACAGTGAATATTATTATAGAAGAACGGAATAATATGATGTAATAAACTAAAGAAAAACCAGGTTAAAAAAGCGCTTAACAAAACCCTAAACGGATCTGTTGCATATTTTCCCATTTTATCGAAAAGCAGCCATTTCAATCCAAATATTGTATAATGAAATATCTTTCCTTTAGGATTACTTTTTAATGATTCCTGCAATTCAGCCTTTTCTTCAAAGCGTTTAAACAGCACATATGCGTTATCTTCGTAGTCGTAATTGCCATTCGCGTTAAAATTCTGTTTTAATATTCTGAATTGTTCCGATTTTTCCCTGTATGAGGTTTTCTTCTGGTTAAGAATAAGCTCTTCAACATTATTATCCTTCCAGTCCATATAAATTCTACCCAGCAGGCAAAGGCCTGTAAAATTGATATATTTAATATCCACCTTAAACTCGTGAGGTTTGATATCAATAAGGTCTCTTACCACCACGCCCGAAAGATCAACATAACTGCACTTCTGCACCCTTAGATCAATATGGTTATTGAGGATAGTAGATTTTATAGAAAGAATATGAATTTTGGAACCGTAGAACGAAACCTTTCCATTCCCGAACTTCGCTTTGTCAAGGATAATATCAGATTTATCAAATTCAAGGTATTCAAAATTGAGGTCCCCGTCATAAAATTCAGTGCTTAAGAAATTGAGTTTGCCGTTTTTTAATTCACAACCTTCAAAGCTCACATCGCCGTTTCCGAATATAGCCCGGTTAAAATTAACTTTGCCGTCGTGAAAATCCACTTTGCTGAAATTCACCTTGCCATGGCCGAATTCCGTGCGTTCAAAACTGATATTGCCCTCGCCGAATTTTGCAAAACGGAAGTCAACATTGCCTGTGCCAAACCGCGCTATCTTAAAAGAAACTTCGCCATGATTGAAATCTGTGTTGATAAATGCCACATCTCCATCGCCAAACTCCGCATTGGTAAATGTAACCTTTCCTTCGCCGAACTGTGCATACTGAAAATTTTTCACCCCGTTTCCAAGTATTGCATTTTTGAAATTTAACTCGCCATTGCCAAATATAGTATTAGAGAAATCAAGGTTGCCGTTTTTTGTCCGGACATAACTGAAATCGAGGCCGCAATTCCCGAATTTGCAGGAGTTGAAAGAAATCTTTCCATTTAAAAAGACGGCATTATTAAAGTGCATCGGACTTTCCTGGAATTCGCCAAATGAAAAATCATTCTTCAGATGCGTATCGAAAATGGCTTCTTTTGCAGAGAAGGATTTAATCGTGACATATTCGTCTTTTTTCAGACCTCTTGATTTGCGATACGTGGAAAGCGAAAAATTTTCGACATAACAATAATCAATGTCAATATCTTTCCCTTCATCAATTAATTTATAAATATCTTCCGTATCAATATAGCCTAATTCCTGGTATTGCAACTCTTTTTTATTTTCATCATAAAAAGAAATGGCAGCCATATTATCGAAGGTTTTCTGGTCTTCGGTGGTAAAGGGCGTATTCCTGATTTTTACTTTATAGCTGTGATAATTGATAAGCATAAAATATCCGGTTGAAAATTATTTGTTTTCAAATATAAAAAAGAAAATGATAACAGCAAAAACCGGCTTATAAAACGAAAAAAGATTTTACGATTCAAAGGCATAAATACAGGAACCCGGCAAAGAAATGGCCGAACAATCGAACAACATTCCGATCCCTGTTAATAACCTGTTTGAAACAAGCTGAAAACCCGTAGCGTTAAATCGTAACTTTTCTTTTTTCTCTTCGTACAAAAAATTGTTTCTCGAAAATTTTCATATTTTAATTATTGATTGATGACGGAC
>JACREX010000220.1 GCA_016212695.1 Bacteroidia bacterium | reverse complement strand
CGGATTTGACCAGCCCCTGCTTTATACCATGTATGTTGATAAAAAACTCAGGGACGTTCAGGCGGTTCAAACGCTTTCACGCCTGAACAGGGCATACAAGCCGGATA
Source organism: Bacteroidia bacterium (assembly GCA_016212695.1). Classification (GTDB taxonomy): domain Bacteria; phylum Bacteroidota; class Bacteroidia; order Bacteroidales; family GWF2-35-48; genus GWF2-35-48. The sequence continues at coordinate 12,311 of JACREX010000220.1, read as the reverse complement.
AAAACGACACTTTTGTTCTCGACTTTTATAATTCTGTTGATGATATAAAAGAATCATTTGAGCCGTTTTATATTACTACAGTACTTAGCGAAGAAACCGACGCAAACAAACTGAATGATTTACAACTTGCTCTTGATAATGCCCAGGTTTACACCAAAGATGATGTTATCAATTTTACTGATTTATATTTTCACAATGCCGACAGGTCGCAGTTAGACCCTATCATTGATAAATGTGTTGCAGCATTCCGTACAGAATTTTCAGAAGATGAACAGGCAGATTTTTATGTAAAATCAAAATCTTTTAACCGCACCTATTCTTTTCTTTCAAAAATACTTTCATTCAATAATGTTTACTGGGAACGGCTTTTCTGGTTTTTAAAGTTCCTTATGCCTAAAATAAAGCCCGAAGAAAATGAAGATTTGGCAAAAGGCATCCTCGAAGCTATTGACCTTGACAGTTATCGCCTTTCAAAAACCACAACCGATAATATTAAATTATCAGGTGGCGATGAACTGGAGCCAACGCCCCCTGTTTTGCGTGCCGCTAAAACCGACCATGAATTTGACCGGCTCGAAACAATAATCCATGAATTTAATGCAAGATACGGCATTGATAACTGGACAGACAACGATAAAGTAAAACGTTTCTTATTTGAGCAACTGCCCGCTGACCTTGCTAAAGACGAGGCAACAGTAAATGCAGTGAAAAATTCAGATAAGCAAAACGCAAAAATAACATCCGATAAAAAAGTAGAAGATTTAATGCAGGATGTCATTTTTACTTTCACTGACCTTTATAAAAAATTCTCCGACGACCAGGATTTCAAACGCCAGTACCTTGATTTTGTATTTTTTAAATTATGGAACCAAACGCATAATCAGGCAAATGTTTAATCTATGAAATAAAAGAAAATATTCTATTGATAACACTTGAAAAAATAATAAAGCATGAATTTGAAAAACCCGATGTAAATAAAATTGTTAGCGTTTCGTTGCCATTATCTGATTAATTTTTCGGTAATTCTTTTTTTAAAATATTTTCAAAATCATCAGTGCGACAAAATCCCTTAGTTTTATTATTTAGATTAATAATTTCAAGATATCCACGATTAACAAGTTCCGTCAAGTCTGTTCTTGCAGTCTGATTTGAAATAGTTAGTCTATTTTCAATTTCTTTAACACTAAACATTAAGTTTGGTTCTTCAAATAACCATTTTATAATTTCTGCTTGTCGAGTATTGATTCCTTTTATTCTTTGGAAATTTATAACTTTCCGTTTTTCGTTTATCTTTAATTGAATATATTCTCGCAGACTATCAAACGCCATTTGCATAGTCTTTATCTTATAATTTATAAAATATGTTAAATCATTATCGTCTATTTCTGTGTATTGGTAAGCTCTTGCATATTGGGCCTTGCTTTTAACTATTAATCTTGATATTGATAAGTATTCAGTCAGCCAATATCCATTTTTCAATAAATACCAATAAAATAAGGCTCTGGCAGTTCTTCCATTTCCATCAACAAATGGGTGTATAAACCCTATCATAAAATGAATTATGCAGCCTTTAATAATAGGATGAATAAACTGGTCATTTTTATCCTTATTAAAAAATAAAAAGACATCATTCATTAATTTTGAAATTTCACGATAGTCTGGTGGTGAATGAACAACATTCCCATTTACAACATCAATTACTTTAATTTCATTGTCTTTTCTATATTTACCTTCGTACTTTTTATCTGGCAGTGTTTGATTAGATATTAATTGATGTATTTCAAGAAATCTTTCTGTCGTAATTGGTTCATCTTTAATTTCAACAATATGTTTAATCGTGATATAATTATTTAATATCATTTGCTCAGATTTATTTTTAGGTTTGATATTTTTCCTGAGCATTTCTTTTGCTTGTTTTCTAGTCGTTACAGCACCTTCAATTTGACTTGACGCTATGGCTTCCTCCATTATAGAGCTTACCAAATATCTTTTTTTATCATCTTCTGGTATTAAATTTTTTGTTCCTAAATGTCCTCCTATGTGTAAATCAAATTCATGTAACCCTTTTTGAATATAATCTGTTAAATTGTAAATAAATTTATGTTCTCCGAATTGGATTTTTTTTGCATTAATAGTCCTGCTTAATTTAATTGCAGACCATAATATTTTTGGTTCTGATACAAAATTTGTTGTATGATATTTAACTTTATCCCAATATAAATATTTTTCATTTATGTCATTTATTAATGCTTGAAATTCTTCATTTAATCTAAGTTTGTTTACCTCTTTATTAAGTTGTTCATTAATCCATTTTGGCGCACGTTCTATTTGTTTCATTCCTAAAATCTCCTAATTTTAATTAAATTTTGAAATCATACAAATATAAAAGAATTTCCTAATATTTCCTAATTTGTTATAAATTTTGAAATATTTTGTAAAATAATCTATTAATGTTTCTTGTTTTGTGTTGCACGGATGTCTATGGCAATGAACTCTAACGGTACTCGCATAGGAAAAGTGCCTCACACTTCTATCATCAGCGTACTTGCCTGCTGCCTGCCTGACGGTAGGCAAGCAAGCAGGTATGCGCAGCCTTAGCTTTTCAATCCCTGCAAAAATGCGGCTTGCACGATGAAAGGACTGCCTTTCCTACCGGCAGGTTTGTAATTTGATACTTGAGATTTGAAATTTTAATAATTTTGAAAACGGTTTATTATCAGTCACCAAGTCGCAGTGTTTCCAAGTCACCCTGTCATTTCTTCTTTGATATTTTCCTTTTAACATCATAAATTCGACATTTCACACAGGCGCTTTATTCTCATAGAAATAATTATTATTTTTGAAAATCCGTACCAGATTTAATTTTCTTAAAATGTATTGGAACAAAAATAAAATAACCCTTCTCGTACTTAGCCTTGCAGCCCTGGTTTTCCTGTTCTTTTTTTACGGGCCGATTCTTACAGCGCCCGACTCATTCCTCTTCAATAATAAAGGCGATGCCATAAAAAATTATTACACTTACATGTATCACATAAAAAATGATACATCATACATTAATTTTCAGGGTATGAATTACCCATATGGCGAGCATTTTATGTATACTGACTGCCACCCTTTTTTTACGGTTTTGCTGAAATCTTTATCAAAAATAATTCCTTCTGTTGCAGATCACAGTATCGGGTTCATCAACTTCTTAATGATTGTTTCATTTTTAATTTCGTGCATACTGCTTTATAAAATATTTTTGCGGTTTAAAGTCAACCATTTTCTTGCTGCGTTGGGAGCATTTTGTATTGCCATTATGGCTCCGCAGCTCTTCCGGATAACCGTGCACCAGTCGTTGTCTTATACATTTTTCATTCCAGTTTCATGGTATCTTCTCATTCTGTATCACGACAGCCCGAACAAAATCAAATGGTCGGTTTTTCTGCTCGCTAATAACCTGTTCTGGTTCTTCACACATGCCTACCTAGGGATGATGGCGATTATGTTCAACCTGTGCTTTTTATTCTTCTTATTGTTATCTGATTTTAAAAACAGGTCCAAAAAATTTGAATTTTACCTGAGCCTTGTTTTGCAGGTGTTAATTCCTGTTTTGATATTCCGCCTTTTCATTGCGCTTACCGATACGCATACGGACAGGACCACCAATCCCTTAGGTTTCTTTTTATACAATGCAGAGCCGGATGATATTTTTATCCTGAACCACGGGCCGCTCTGGCATGTATTAAAAAGAACAACTGATTTGAACCAGCAATGGGAAGCATGGAGTTATGTGGGCTTTTCGACCATCTTTATTATTCTTTTTATCATGGTTGCTTTCATCAAAAGCATTTTGCATAAAAAAGGACAGGAATTTATTATGCATTATTTCCCGGACAGGCGCTTAAATATAGCTCTCATCTCCAGCCTTGCATTATTGATTTTTGCTTTTGGAATACCTTTCAAGCAATTCCCTGCATTGCTCGATTACATTCCAGTGCTCAAACATTTCAGGGCAACCGGAAGGTTCACCTGGTTCTTTTACTATACGGCTACTGTATTCTGCATTTTTACTATAAATACATTGTCGTATGATTATTTCAAAAAAGGAAAAAAATATCTTGCTTTTGCTTTTATAATTATATTGCCATCACTTTATATTGCTGAGGGCATTTCTTATCATACTGAAGCTTCCTATAACACGTCAAGATATCCGAACCTGTTTGACAGAAAAAAACTCGATGCCTTTTATGTTGATGCGCTGAAAAATATCAACCCGACAAAATACCAGGCAATAATTCCCCTGCCGTTTTTCTACAATGGTTCTGAGAATTTTGCAAGGCCCACTCCCAATGAAATCACACAACATACTTTCATTATTTCATATCACAGCAAATTGCCTGTTTGCGGAGCATATCTTACACGTTCGGGAATTTCTGAAAGCAAAAAAAGCATTCAATTAATATCTCCTGATTTCTATGAAAAACCTATTAAGAACGACATAAAATCTTCAAAGCCTTTTTTAATAATTCAAAGTAGCGAACCCATGACTGAATACGAAAATGCGCTGCTGAATAAATGTACTCCATTATATAAAAATTCACAGGTAACATTGTTCGAAATCACTCCGGAACAATTGTTCGGCAACAGCGCTGAAAAAGAAATTACATCTTTTGAAACCCTCAGGCATGATCTCAGAAACAAGTCCGGCTTTATGGTTAAAGATACATTGTCATTCCTGTATTTTAATGATTTTGAAAATTCCCCGGTCGCTGTATCATTCTCAGGAAAAGGAGCATTTATTGGAGACAAAAAAGGGAAGAACACGTTTGCCGGTTTCAAACCGAACACTTTTTTGAAAGGTAAGGAATACAGGGTAAGCGCCTGGATGTATAACGGGCAGCAGGATGCATTAAACGATTATCTCAGGATTATAGTTGAAGAATACAACCCCGCACAAAAAGAGTGTAGATCCACCGAAGTACTGGCCTACGAAAGCGAAGTAATAAATGGCAACTGGTCGTTGATAGAACTGACATTTTCGGTTCAAAACCCTGCAAATGAAATCTCGTTGGTAAGCATCGGGAAAGAAGAATCCAAGGGGAAAATTTATCTTGACAACCTTCTGATCCGTGAAAAAGGTCAGGATGTTTTCAAAATTTTAAAAAAAGAAAACGAAAAAATTAAAGAACTGTTTAAAAATAATCATTCAATAATTACCAAACCATAAAAATTTACAGCCGTTTTAGTAAATTTGCAATCCAGTTAAAATTATTTTAAGATGACATTAATAAAATCCATTTCAGGAATTCGGGGCACTATCGGAGATAAGGCAGGCGAAGGGCTCAGCCCGCTTGATATTGTTAAATTCACGGCTGCATATAGTATGTGGGTGAAGCAAAACTATAAAATAACCAAAGGGAAAATTGTTGTCGGACGAGACGCGCGCATTTCAGGAGAAATGGTTTACCATGTTGTTTCAGGCACGCTCGTGAGCATGGGATTTGATGTGATCAATATCGGCATGGCAACTACGCCAACCACTGAAATAGCGGTTACCGAAGAAAAAGCAGATGGCGGGATCATCCTCACGGCAAGCCATAACCCGAAACAATGGAATGCTCTGAAATTGCTGAACCGAGATGGTGAGTTCCTGAATGATGCCGACGGGAAAAAAGTCCTCAGCATAGCAGAACATGATGATCTTATTTTTTCTGATGTAGATGCAATCGGTAAAATTTTTAATAAACCGGGTTTTGAAGATATCCACATTAAAAAAATTCTCGGACTGGCTCTTGTGGATATGAATGCCATTAAAAACGCAGGCTTCAAAGTGACGATTGATTGCGTAAATTCTGTCGGAGGGATTGTGATCCCGAAATTATTAAAAGCGCTTGGAGTGAACGAAACGGTGGAACTTTACTGCGAAGCAAACGGCCAGTTCCCGCACAATCCTGAACCTCTTCCCGAACATCTGAAAGACATTTCGGAACTTACGGAAAAACAAAAAGCGCATGTGGGTTTTGTGGTGGATCCGGATGTGGACAGGCTTGCCATCATCTGCGAAGACGGAACCATGTTCGGCGAAGAATATACGTTGGTTTCAGTAGCCGATTATGTACTTCAAAACAAAAAAGGCAATACGGTTTCAAACATGTCGTCAAGCCGTGCGCTGCGTGATATTACCCGGCAGCATAAAGGAATATATGAAGCCTCCGCTGTGGGTGAAGTTAATGTTGTGGCAAAGATGAAAGAGATTCATGCAGTTATCGGCGGAGAAGGCAACGGCGGCGTTATTTATCCCGAACTGCATTATGGCCGGGATGCGCTGGTGGGCATTGCGCTTTTTCTCACACAACTTGCAAAATCAGGAAAAAAATGTTCCGAGTTGCGGGCCGGATACCCGACGTATGTAATGTCGAAAAATAAAATCCAGCTTACTCCAGATATACAAATTGACACTATTTTCAACAGGATCAAAAAGGAATACGGTAAATACCCGGTGAGCACGATAGATGGTGTGAAAATTGATTTTGAAGATGGATGGGTGCACCTACGCAAATCAAATACCGAACCGGTTATCAGGATTTATTCCGAAGGGAAAACCGATGAGATCGCCGAAAAATTAGCTACTGATATCTTGGAAAAAATTAAAAAAATCAGCAGCGCAAAATAAAAGTCACTATTCGTAACTGCCCTTCTTTACAATCTTCCGGCTCTTCATCATGAAACGGCCCATTGCGATCACATGAAAAATTTCATTGCCTTTCAGAAGAACCATATCAGCATCTTTACCGGCAACAATACGGCCTTTGCTTTTAAGTTTAAGAATATCGGCAGGATTGGATGTCAATACCTTTAATGCTTTATCTAATGGGAGCCCTTCCTGGTTCACGGCATCCATCAGTTCCCTGAAATTTGCGCTGGGTTTTCCCACTTCGAGTTTCACCAAATTTCCTTTTTCATCAAAGCCAGGCAAAGAACCGCAGGCATCGGATGTGAATGTAATGCACTCTAACGGAACGCCTGCATCCGTAAGCATCTTGATACATTTCGAAGGCTTTACTTCATATTCATGGAAGTAGGGATACGAACTGGTGGTAATATCCACAAAACCGCCTTTCTTTCCATACTTTTTTGCATCCTCCAGCGTGTAATCATTGCGGTTGCAATGCGTAGGCAGGAACTGCGAAAGTTTTAACATCTTATGGCTTCTTTCGATTACATCGTACATGGGTTGAAACGGTTTTTCCTGGTCGCCGAGATGGATATTCACAATACCGGCTTTGCCGCCAAGCATACCGCCAACGCGCGCATGTTCAACGATACGCAGCAACTCATCGGTGGTGGGCCACGAAGAGCGGTGGTCTGACAAGGCTATTTCTCCAACGCCGATTACTTCGTCAATCAATGCAATATCGCGCCCAACATCTCCTGTGATCGTTGGAGTTGGAACCTGGTAGGCCCCAGTATAGATCCAGCAAGAAACGCCTTCTGCCTTCAGCGCTTTTGCTTTCATCAGCACAGACTCCACCGTGCGGGTCATGCCATCCGTGCCTAAACAGCCGACAACGGATGTAATACCCCCTTCAACCAACTGGCTTAATCTTAATTCAGGCGTTCGGGTAGCAGGGCCTCCTTCACCTCCTGCACCGCTAATGTGCATATGGCCATCTATAAAACCGGGAACAAGTTTAAGTCCGGTACAATCCACTTCTTCGATTTCAAGGCCTGCAGGTTTATCAATCTTACCAGCAATTGCCAATATTTTTTCCGCGCCTGTTAAAACGTCTTTTTTCCCGATGAATTCAGGAGTATATACTTTACAATTTTTAAAAAGTATCATAATTGATTTTTACTTTTGAATAAATTCAGATTGATGATTAACGAACTAAGATTTAAGAAAAAAAATTATCTTCTGAAATCAAAAATCGTTAATCTTTATTCTTAAATGAAATCTTTATAAAACATTCCTAATTAATAAAACGCTTTCCCATATCCATATCTTCGGGACGGTTTTCAAGCTTCAGATAATAATCATATTTAAAGAGCAGTTCTTTCAGATAAGGGCTGAGCGCATTAAAAATAAGATCATCAATAGTGTCGCCTTTCTGAACGTTAACTTCCTGCAATATCTTGCCGTTCTGCAATACATACAACTTGGTCTGTGTTTCCGTTTCCGTTATTTCCTTATCAATAACCTCGATGAGAATACCGCCGGGCAGCAGATCTCTTTCGAGGATATATTCCACATAATTTGCATGGTCAAGGATTGCGATATCGCAGCCGTGATGCCAGATACCGAAATCATGAATCGCTTCTTTCTCGTGGCAGAAAAGGGCAATATCTAATTTTGGATTTCTCAAAACGATCTGGCAGTTTGAATCATGCCTTGGATTATTAACTAACTTGTATTCGTTAAAATAGGCACCGTCTAAACGCAGCGAACCGAATTCAATATTCTTTTTGTATTCTTTCAGCTTTTCATAAATCCTTGCGATGAGTTCGGAAGAAAGCTTGTTGGCAGCGATAATCGGAACCCTGTCGAACCCTTCAACTTTTCCGAACAAATGCTCCATGATGATTCCGGGAACATCCACACTGCCTCCTTCTGCGGGTGTAAGGTGCATGAACACGCCCGGGCCGGCATTGATCTCGATGATACCGAAATTGCCTTCATACCAGGGTTTGCTGATATCGGCAGAAAGCGCGTCAATACCCAGACAGGTAACATTTAAAAATTTGGCAATGCTCTCGACCATTAAAATATTATCCGGGTGAATATCTTTGGTTACATTAATAGATACGCCTCCTGCAGAAATGTTGGCAACCCTTCTCAATACCACTTCCTGCGCTGCTGCGGGAACATCGTCAACCGTCATGCCGCGTAGTTTCAGGTAGTCAATCAGATCCTCGTCAATCTTGATTTTGCCAAGGGGCGAACGCGCATTGTCTATACGCTCTTCTTTTTCATTCTCTACCCGGATGAGTTCGCTGATGGGATCTTTGCCATTACCGATCACATAGGCCGGGATGCGTTTCAGGCAGGCTGCATATTTCTGCCCTACGCAGAGGATACGGTGGTCCCAGCCATAGATCTGCTGCTGAACCAGAGCGCCCTCAAAAGCAGTTCCCTGCTCCTGCGCAAGTTTAGTAATATTATTAAATTGCTTGCGCACTTCTTCTTCCGATTCAATGCCTGTCTTCACTCCCTGCCCCTTATGGCCGGCAACCGGTTTCACAACCACAGGCCAGCCAAGCTTCAACGCTTCTTCAACAAGCTCGTCCTCATCATAGCAATTTTTACCTTTTGGTGTAGGGAAACCGCACATTTCGAGGAATTCCCCGACCATATCCTTGTACATAGTAAACTCGGTATCTTTGATGCCGTCTATATGAAATATAGTGGAACGGCCTCTTATCTGTTTCTTGCCATAGCCCCACTGGAACTGGTTTTCTTCATACAGGTAATGAACATTTATTTTTCTTTTTACCCCGGCTTCGATAATCGAATACAAGGTGGGCCCTCCGTATAAAGACTTATCAAACTTAGCCTGCAGGTCTGCAAACTGCCCGTCGAAATCAAAATCATTGTTGTTCTCGTTGATCGAAATAAACCAATCGCTGACAAAATAAACAACTTTTTTTGCGAGCTTGTCATCCATGTGTTCAAAGGCAATAACCCATTCTTCGCCGTCGCGGCTTATATTGTATTTTTCAACAAAAAGATTCATATCCATTTTATTGACCAGCACTACGCATTTTGCAAAAAGGTCAACCACGCTGCCCGGTAAATTATCTTTCAGCGAAGGAAATTTGGCAGTTACTCTTTCATCATAATATTCTACTTTTTGCCCTTCCGGATCAATATAAAGATTAAATACCATCGCCTTCCGGTCTAAATATAAATTCGGACCCGTGTATGAATAAAACTTATGAACATAAAAGTCTGACATCTGTTTTTCTTCCATAATCTTAGATTTTAAGTTACTTGGTAAAAGTATATATTTTTTTTAAAATTATAAACTTCAATACTTCATTAATTTTTCAACATGCAATTTGACCACACCATAAGGCATCGCGATAAACCTGCCTATATTTTTTGCAACTCACATCAATTTTTATGTTGCCCATTTTTTATATTATTGCACAGATAAGAGCCTCGCTCTTTCTGAAGACATCAACTCGTTTTTTTGCATAAAACTAAGGTTGATATCTTTTTTTTTCGTTGCAATATCCTATCTTAAAAGTTTTTTACATACTTTTGTTAATAGAAATTTTTACTGAACTATTATAAATCATAATTCATAATATGTAAGATTTAATTTTTTAGCTATGAAAAAGTTGATATTTATTTTCACATTAGTGGTTTTTATTACAGGGAACTCCTTCTCTCAGATTCCGAATGAATGGGGCCCTTATGATGTTGATTCCATACATGCTGTAATAACAACAGCCCAGGGGCATGATACCATTGCAGCCCACCCGGGCGATCCCTGGTTTGTGATTCTGGATGTCCGGACTCCCGGCGAGTATAATCCGCAACACCTGTTCGATGCTGTAAATGTTGACCGAGGCTCGCCTTCCCTGAATGCAATTCTTGATACGCTGAATAAGGATAAAATTTACGTGGTGTACTGTTTATCCGGGGCCAGGGCAACCTATGTATGCGGAGTAATGCGAACAAAACATTTCCGGTTTGTATATAATATGGGAGCCATCACTGCATGGAATAGCGCGGGGTATCCTACTACAACCACGGTTGCTCCTGAATTGGGAATTCTTAGCGATACTATCGTTACTTTTGATTCAATAGTGCAGGGCAATACTGATTCTATAAAAATTATTATTACAAATATGGCAAATTCCGTACTTATATTTGATTCTATCAGCGACCTTACCGTGACAGATTTCAGCGCCGGATTTAATCTTACAAAGACTCTATACGGAGCGCGGGACTATAGTTTTTATGTTTACTACCAGCCTGCAGACACCATACCCGATAGTGTTGCATTTACTTTACACAGTAATGGCGGCGCTTTAACTATTCACCTGAATGGATCAGTAATCATTCCTACTAAAATAAATAATCCGGTTTGTAACGATATCTCAATACGATACGATATGACGGGTAAAAAAATATATGTATTTTCTCCGGAAATCTTTCAGGGCGCTGTATTAAATATATTCGATGCCGTAGGAAAAATCTGCTATGCAAATTCACTATCCGGCAATTCAGGACTGGTTGATGTTTCTTTTTTGCCAAAGGGATTTTATATATTTTCCATGATGTCTGGCAGAAATAAAAAATCAATGAAATTTCCAGTTTATTAATCGTTTTTATGATGCGCCTGTTTATATTTATTGTACTAAGCACATGCCTGTTTGTTTCATGCAATACAACCATTGATGACGAGCCTGAACTTACTGCAGAAGATACCGCAAAATCTGCAAAAAAAACTGGTTGGCTGCGCTCGTATTACCCAAACGGGCAAATGAAAAAAACCGAAGTACATTACAAAGACGGCCTGTGCGACGGCGCTGCCCGAAGTTTTTATAAAGACGGTTCAATCAATGTTGATGGCATGTACCGGCTTGGAAAAAGAGACGGTGTATTCAAATGGTACTATGAGGATACTAAAACATTATATGAAGAAATCCCTTTTAAAAACGACGACAAAAACGGTATAAAGAAAAAATATCATAAAAACGGGAGACTGGCTGCAGAAGCGCCGTTTAAAGATAACAAACCGGGTATGGGCCTGAAAGAATATTCAAAAGAAGGCAAGCCTCTCGGTTTTCCAAAAATCGTTTGCAAAATAATAGATAAAGTACAGCAAAACAAAGAATACATCATCGAATTCGGCATGTCTGATGAAACAAAACAGGTAGAATTTTTTACCGGAAGTCTCGATAAGGAAGGTTTTTTAAATGATAAATTATTCCCTATAAAAACCGAAGATGGTGTTGGAAGAATGAAATATAAAGTTTCTTCAGTAAATTTTTTTACCCAACCCGTCAATATCATAGCAAAAGTAAAAACGCAATTCAGGAACGATTATATTACACAGGAAACATTTTATCCGGGAAAGAAGAAGTAGTAGTCAATAGTATGTGTTTATCGGTATTCGGTAATCGGTAATCGGTTAATTAGTCATTCAATTTCATATTTCAATTTTACCTTTTAACTTTTCTGATTATAACGGATTGCTGTGCTATTTAATTCATTAATAGTGAAACCTCTACGAGGTATATTTGTATTGTAGTTTTGCTGTTGTTACAATAATTTATGCTCTACGAGCAATACAGCGTAGCTGTTACATTATTGT
>JACREX010000219.1 GCA_016212695.1 Bacteroidia bacterium | reverse complement strand
TTGATTATCCTAACTAAAATATTATCCCAACTTTTAGTATTAATATTATAACTCACAGTATTATAACATCAAAATAGTTGTGATAATAATTTGAATAAAATCCGTCTATTATTACTGAACATTAACAGTAATAATATATGGATATCAAAAAACTAAAAAAAACGCATCCACAGCTTTTAGAATACATGAAAGCGAATGGATATGGCAGAACCGCCATCAGCGGTGTCAGAATCAGGCTCAGACTGTTGTTTGATCATGAAGGAAAGTATAAGTCTTACAATGATTTCTACAAGAAATTTATTTCCAAGGAAGGTCTTGAAGGAAGCACCAAAAGACTTGGTTATTATCGCACATCGGTGCGTACTATTCAAGGGTTTGATGAGTTCGATCATTTTCCCAACAGACTTAAATTCGCTCCGGTTCTATACCGAGGAAGCAGTTATGATCACTTGAATTCTACATTCAAAAACATCGTTGACCATTACAAACAGATGGCATCAAAAAACTGTAAAAGTGAAAAGTCAATCAGTGTAGAGTCGAATGCTGCTTCCGCCTTTTTCTATCATATGCAACAAAATGGGGCAATTGATTTATGTAGCATCACAGAATCCATGGTACTCTCCTTTTTCTATGATGGATACAAGCAGTTAAGAGGCTGCTCCTACAAGACTAAAATCAAAACAGTATTAAAAGCGACCATAGGTACTAACCACTATGTTGAATGTGCACGTATCATGGATGATATTCCTCCTTTAAGAAGCGGAAGAAAGAATTTTGCAACCTTTAAAGAAGATGAGATACGTATCATAAAAGAGAATTTACAAGACAGTACGCAAAATGATTTATCTTTGCGTGATATAGCTATTGTGTCAATGCTGATGTATACTGCAATAAGAGGAACCGACATAGCTCAAATGCAGATAGCCAATATCGATTGGAGAAGGGATTTAATCATTCTTACCCAATCCAAAACACAACAACATATGGTCTTGCCACTTAGAGCTGCCGTTGGCAACCCTTTGGTAGACTACCTCGTAAATGAACGCCCGAACGACTTGGGCATAAAGAACATTTTCGCTAATGCCAACTGCCCGGAAAAACCAATAGAGTCAAGTACCATAGGAGGTATTGTAAGGCGTTTTTTTAAAAAAGTAGGGATAAGGTGTGATGATAACGAAAATGGGATCCGATTGTTCCGACGCTACCTGGTATCTAAAATCCTTGAAAATGGCGTTCAACCCAGAGTTATAAGTGACATACTGGGGCATCTATCCCCAGAATCTTTAAACCCATATATCAATACTGACATCAAGCATCTGCGTGAATGTGGGCTAAGTATTGAGAAATATCCTGTTGGGAAGGAGGTGTTCGAGGTATGAAAACGATTGAAGAATTGGCCAAAATCTATTTGGATTACCATAAATCAAAAGGAAAGATATTAAAGCCTAAGAGTTTTTTGAATTTAACAACGTTTACTCGTTTCTGCGTAAATAAAAAAGAGGTGCAGTATATATCGCAAGAACTGGTATATGATTGGTGCAAGAAACACAAGAGAGAGACTGACCTATCACACAACAGCCGAGCTGGCAGTATCCGACAATTTCTCAGATACACTAATAGTTGTGGATATACGTCCTTAGCTCTACCCCCATTAATCCAAATCTTAAGGCTCAAAAAGACTGTCTCTGAAACGGAACTTCCTTTGATTAAGACGTTCATATCTGATATGATGGACAAATACATCTTTTACCTGAAAGCATCCAATCATCTGTCAAGGTTTACACATAAAACACTCATACGTTTTAACAAATACTGTTCATCATTTGACCCTGCTTTAAAGGTACTCACAGATGATATTGTCAATGGGTGGTGCGACAAAAGACCTGATGAACAATGTAAATCACGGAATAAACGGATACTCCCAGTACGTAAGTTCTTAAAATATACCAACAAACATGGATGGACAAATGTATTGATACCGGAAAACTTTCCTGCTGAAAAATCCACATATAAACCCCATGGGTTCAATGAGGATGAATTGAACGCGTTTTTTCATTCCACTGCAAAAATTAAACTTGTTGGGTGGCAAAACGAGTTGAAATTAAAACTAAGGAAAATCCAAATTCCCGTATACTTCCGATTGCTTTACAGTACCGGTATGCGTACAAACGAGGCTCGTATGCTCAGATGTGAGGACGTTGATCTCACAAATGGCATAATCAACATTGCTCATTCTAAAGGTCTTGATCAACACAGAGTGGCATTGCATCCAACAATGTGGGACTTGTTAAAGCAATATAATGACGCTATGGAACGGCTTATGCCAGATAGAAAAATATTTTTTCCCAGCAAAAATGACAACTTCCATGGAATTGCGTGGCATTCGAGTAACTTCAGAAATATTTGGAATAACATATCCAATGAACCTGCACGAGCTTACGATCTCCGTAGCCTTTACGCTGTGACCAACATCAATAGTTGGGATTATGACGGTACGGAATGGTTTGACAAGCTACTCTTTCTCAGCCACTCAATGGGGCATCAACAAATCGAAAGCACCTGCTACTACTATCAACTTGTTCCTTTGTTCTTTAAGCAATTAGAAGAACTGACCGAACAAGCTCTTCACGACTTATTACCTGACCTTACAAACTTTTTTGAACATGAAAAAACAATCTGAATCTTTAGTCATTGCAAAGGCAATGCGTGAGTGGGAAAAAGTATATCTTCCCGAATTAAGGGCTCTTAGTCCCCATACTCTGCGGGCATACCATGAAGCCATTACCTTATACATCATCTTCTTGAAAGATGTTAAGTCAACCGATTGTGATAATCTATCAGGCGATAGCTTTTCGACAGTTCATATCCAGGAATGGATGTTATGGCTAAAAAATGAAAGAAGTTGCTCCAACTCCACTTGTAATCAACGACTGGCTTGTTTGAAGAATTTTCTTAAGTTCTTGGGCAAAAAAGATATCCTCTTTGTCCAAATGGGAACGGAAGCCAAAGAAGTTAAGCAAATGCGATTTGTCAGACCAGCACAGGTGGAAATAACACAAGAGACTATTAAGACTCTTTTTAAAGTTATCGACCTCAAAACAAAAATCGGGAAACGTGATTTTACGCTATTCTATCTGATTTACAGTATTGGAGCTCGTATTGACGAAGTACTCTCATTAAAAATGTCTGACATCTATTTAAATGAACCTAATGGTAGAAACTATATTGCTGTTGTGGGTAAGGGAGCCAAAAGAAGATCGCCCCCAATACTTAAAGATGTAGTTAAAGTCCTAAAAGGTTACATCGATATGTTTCATGGCAAAAATCATAATCTCGTTGACCTTTTGTTCTTCGTTCATTCTGACGGAAGAAAAAAGAAACTCACCCAAGAGGCAGTAAACAAGCGTCTAAAAATATACGCACAGAAAGCAAAGTGCATTAATCCACAAGTTCCTGATAATCTACACTGCCACCTGCTACGCCATGCACGAGCCAGTCATTGGCTGGAGCAACATCTTAATATCGTAGCCATCCAAAGACTGATGGGGCATTCTGACATAAACACGACCATGCGCTATATTTTTGTCTCTACGGAGCAAAAGAATCAGGCTTTGGCAACGCTTGAGGATGATGTTATAAAAAACACCGGTAAAAAGTGGAAAAATGTCCGCAAAAAGAAAGACCTACTGGAATATCTTGGCCTTAGGGAATAATCGGATTTCTTGAAGAAATATTATCCTAACTTCTAAGGTGTTAAAATGCTGTAAGCTATAATATTCGTGGTAATTGTTAGGATAATATTTTAGTTAGGATAATCA